>NZ_JAFRFW010000206.1:0-6809 GCF_017434145.1 Saccharopolyspora sp.
GGAGCCGGGCGAGCACGGCGGCCAGCAGGTCCACCGGGTGCGTGTCGGCGAGCGTTCCGGTTTTCTTGCCCTTGCCCATGGGGGAGCGGACGGCATCGACGATGACGGCACGGCGCATACGCCCTCCAATCATGATGATGAATATCAGCGTACATCCCAAGCGCGCGCTCTTGACCCAGTTCGGGCCGATACTATGATTATGATTATTACAAACGGTTCGACCCGTCGTACCGCGGCCACACCGCCGCGGCGCCCGCTCTCCCGGGAGGAAACCGCATGACACGCCGTTTCGAGGACCGCATCGCCGCCGTCGTCGGAGGGGGATCGGGCATGGGCCGCGCGATCTCGCACCGGCTGGGTTCCGAAGGGGCGCACGTCTACGTCGCCGACCTCGGGCAGCAGGCGGCCGAGGAGGTCGCCAAGGAGATCGCGGACGAGGGCGGCCAAGCGACCGCGGTGCAGGTCGACGCCACCGACACCGAAAGCCTCAAAGCGCTGTTCGCGCGCATCGAGTCCGAGCACGGCGTGCTGCACGCGCTGCACGCGCAGGTGGGGATGCCCGGTCCCAGCGGCACCGAAGTGGATGCCGACGAGTGGGAAAAGAACATCGACGTGAACGTCAAAAGCGCCTACTACACCTGCACTCTCGGGCTGGACCTGCTGCGCAACGCGGGCGGGCACGGGTCGATCACGATGACCTCGTCCACCTCGGCGCTGGTCGGCTCGCCGTTCAGCCCGATCTACTCGCTGACCAAGGGCGCGCTGGTGCCGTTCTGCAGATCGCTGGCGCTTCTCGGGGCTCCGGACGGGATCCGGGCCAACGTGGTGTGCCCGGGCACCGTGCACACGCCGATGCTCTCGCAGTTCTTCGGGCGCGAGCCCGGTGCGGACGTTTCGGAGCTGACGAAGAACTTCGTCGGCGGCATCCCGCTCGGCCGCGGGGCGCAGCCCGAGGAGATCGCGTCCGTGGTGGCGTTCCTGGCCAGCGACGACGCCAGCTACGTCACCGGCGTGACCGTTCCCGTCGACGGCGGCCTCACCGCGAAGTGACGACCAGGAAGGATCGAACATGGTGCAGGTCGGTCTGCTGCTCAGCGACGTGCCGAAATCGGTGACGCCGGCCAAGCAGTTCAAGGACGTGCTGCGGATCGTGGAAGCCGCGCAGCGCAACGGATTCACCCACATCGCCATCGGGCAGCACTTCCTGTACGGGGATCTGCGCTGGCTGCAACCGGTTCCGCTGCTCGCCCGGCTGGCGGCGGAGGTGTCGCAGGACGTCAAGCTGGTCACCCAGATCATGATCGCGCCGCTGTACCACCCGGTGCTGCTCGCCGAGGAGATCGCGACGCTGGACGTGGTGACCGAGGGGCGATTGGTCTTCGGCGCCGGGCTCGGTTACCGGGCCGAGGAGTTCGACTACCTCGGTGTGCCGTTCAAGCAGCGCGCTTCGCGGTTCGACGAGTCGTTGCGGCTGATGAAGCGGCTCTGGACCGAGGACGAGGTGACTTTCGAGGGCGAGCACTGGCAGCTGGATTCCGTTGCACCGCACCTGCATCCGGTGCAGAATCCGCATCCTCCATTGTGGATCGGAGCGCACAGCATGGCGGGCACCCGGCGCGCCGGGCGGTACGGTGACGCCTACGTGTGCCCGCCGGAAACGCCGGTTCCGCAGGTGATCGAGCGGTTCCGCGCCGTGCGGGACGGTTTCGCCGCGCGCGGCAAGGAATTCGGGCCGCAGCCGCTGCGGCGCAACACCTTGGTCGCCGACACCAAGCAGAACGCGCTCGCCGAGTACTCGCGGGTGGCGCAGGGCCGCTACATCACCTACGCCAACAAGGGCTTGGACGTGATGTCCGGCAGCGACTTGGAGAACGCGTTCGCCGAAGCCGTGTCCAACCACGCCGTGGTCGGGTCGCCGGAGGACGTCGTCTCGGAGCTGACCGAGCTGGTGACCACGCTGCCGGTCGACCCGCTGCTGATCCGTCCGCAGTGGCCGACGATGGACGCGGACGAGACCATCGCCTCGATCGACCTGTTCGGGCGGGAAGTGCTGCCCTCCCTGGTCGGGATCCAGCCGCGCAACGACATCCCCGCGCGGGCGGACTCATCCGCGCAAGCCGGGGAGGCCTGATGACCCGGTACTACGAGAACACCTCGTTCACCTTCGAGGAGCCGGAGAGCTGGACGCTGGACCACGTCCTGCGGCACTACGCGGCTTCGCAGCCGGATGCGACGTTGCTGAAGACGCCCGCGGACGGTCTGCAGTGGACATACGCCGAGATGCTCGGTTCGGCGGAGCGGATCGCGGGCGCGCTGGTCACTGAGGGCGGGCAGTACGGCGACCGGGTCGTCATCATGGCGTTCAACTCGTCCCGGTTCGTGCGCACCTGGTTCGGTACCGCGCTGGCCGGGATGGCCGAGGTCCCGATCAACACCTCCTACGAGGGCGAGTTCCTGCGCCACCAGGTCGTCACGGTCGGTGCCCGCTGGGCGGTGATCGACGACGTGTTCGCCGAACGCTGGGTGGCCGTCGCCGAACATGCGCGCGGAGTGGAGAAGTTCTGGGTCATCGACACCGGGCGCGGGTCCGAGGCCGTGGAGCTGCTGCGTTCCCACGGATGGCAGGCCGAGCAGTGGGAAGCCTTGGAGGAAGGCCCGGTGCTGGACCTGCCGACGCCGAAGGCGCAGGACCTCGGCGCGATCTTCTTCACCTCCGGCACCACCGGCCCGTCCAAGGGCGTGGCGATGCCGCACTCGCACCTGTACTTCTTCGCCCAGGAGGTCGTGAACCTCACGCATTTGACCAATGTGGACACCTACCTGACGACCACACCGCTGTTCCACGGCAACGCCCAGTTCATGGCGGTGTATCCGGCGCTGGTGGCGGGCGCGAGCGCGGCGGTCCGGCCGAAGTTCAGCGCCAGCAAGTGGATCGACCACATCCGCGAGTCCGGGGCCACGGTGACGAACTTCGTCGGCGTGATGATGGACTTCGCCTGGAAGCAGCCCGAGCGGCCGGACGACCTGGACAACCCGCTGCGCGCGGTCTACGCCGCACCGACCGCGAGCACCATCGTCGAGCAGTTCAAGCGGCGCTACGGTGTCGAGTCCTTTGTGGACGCTTTCGGGCTGACCGAGACCGGCGCACCGATACTGTCGCCCTACGGCGTGGATCGGCCACCGGGTGCGGCCGGGTTGCAGGCCAAGGGCTGGTTCGACATCCGCCTGGTGGATCCGGAGACCGATCGCGAAGTGCCGGTCGGCGAGGTCGGCGAACTGGTGGTGCGCCCGGTGCGGCCGTGGACGTGCAGCATGGGCTATTACGGGATGCCGGAGAAAACGCTGGAAGCGTGGCGCAACCTCTGGTTCCACACCGGTGATGCGCTCAAGCGCGACGAGCAGGGCTGGTACTACTTCGTCGACCGCTACAAGGACGCGCTGCGCCGCCGCGGCGAGAACATCAGCTCCTACGAGGTGGAGCAGGCCATCTTGAGCCATCCCGCGGTCGCGGAATGCGCGGTCATCGGTGTGCCCGCGGACGTGGAAGCCGGTGAGGACGAGGTGCTGGCCGCGATCGTCGCGTCCGAGCCGGTGGATCCCGCGGAAGTGCTCCAGTGGTGCGACGGCAAGCTCCCTCCCTTCGTCATACCCCGATTCGTGCGGATGCTCGACGTGCTGCCCAAGACGCCTTCCGAGAAGGTCCGCAAAGCGGTGCTGCGCGAGGACGGGATCACGGCCGACGCCTTCGACCGGTCCGGCGCACCGGCTCGCTGATCAGGAGACCACGATGGACTTCAACACCGACGAGGTGCACGACGACATCCGATCGGCGGTTCGCGCGTTGTGCGCGAAATTCTCCGACGACTACTGGATGGAGCACGACCAGAGCCAGGAATTCCCGTGGGAATTCTACGAAGCCGTGGTCAAGGGCGGCTGGCTCGGGCTGACGGTGCCCACCGAGTACGGCGGCGGTGGGCTGGGCGTCACCGAGGCGGCGATCGTGGAACAGGAGATCGCCGCCTCCGGTGCGGGGATGAACGGTTGCAGCGCCGTGCACATCGGCGTGTTCGGCTTCGAGCCGATCATCCGCCACGGCGACGAGCAGCTCAAGCAGCGGTTCCTGCCGCGGCTGGCCGAAGGTGACCTGCACGTGTCGTTCGCGGTCACCGAGCCGGACGCCGGTACCGACACCACCAACCTCAGCACGTTCGCAACCAAAGTGGACGGTGGATGGTCGGTGTCCGGCAAGAAGGTCTGGATCACCAAGGCGCAGGAGGCCGAGCGGCTGATCCTGCTGGCCCGCACGACGCCGCGCGGCGAGGTGACGAAGAAGACCGACGGCCTCACGCTGTTCTTCGCGCCGATGGACCGCAACAACGTCACCGTGCGCAAGATCCCCAAGCTGGGCCGCAATGCCGTGGACACCAACGAGTTGTTCATCGACGAGTTGTTCGTCCCGGACGAGGACGTGGTCGGCGAGGTCGGCAAGGGCTTCCGCGCCATCCTGGCCGGGCTCAACGCGGAACGGGTGATCTCCGCGAACGCCGCGCTGGGCATCGGCCGCGCCGCGCTGCGCCGTGCCACCGAAGACGCCACGCAGCGGGAGGTCTTCGGCCGCCCGATCGGCCGGAACCAGGGCATCGCGTTCCCGCTTGCGGAGGCGTTGATGCGGCTCGACGCCGCGGATCTGACCTGTCAGAAAGCCGCGTGGTTGCTGGACAACGGGCACACCGCGGGCCGCGAGGCCAACGCGGCGAAGTACTTGGCGGCCGAGGCGAGCTTCCAAGCCGCGGACGCGGCGTTGAGCGCGCACGGCGGCTACGGCTACAGCAAGGAGTACCACATCGAACGCTACTTCCGGGAGGCGCGACTGATGCGGATCGCGCCGATCAGCCAGGAAATGGTGCTCAACTACACCGCCGAGCACGTGCTCGGCCTGCCCAGGAGCTACTGATGCGGCCGTACCGTTCCGTGCTGTTCGTGCCCGCTCACCGTCCGTCCTGGGTGGACAAAGCCGTGGCCAGCGGCGCCGACGCGGTGGTGCTGGACCTGGAGGATTCGGTGCCCGCGGCGGAGAAGGCCGGGGCCCGCCGCGCCGCGGCGGAGTCCATCAAGCGGCTGCGCGGCGAGGGCGTCGAGATCGGGCTGTTCGTCCGGGTCAACCCGCTGGAGACGAAGTTGACCGGCGGAGACCTCGAAGAAGTCGTGGTGCCCGGGTTGACCGGCGTGTTCGCCCCGAAGATCGAGGCGGCCATCGACGTGCTGCGCTACGACGCGCTCGTCGACCACTTCGAGGTCCGCAACGGCGTGGCGGACCTGGAGTACATCGTGCCGGTGGAGACGGTCCGCGCCATCCACTCCTGCCTGGACATCGCGACCGCGTCCCCGCGGGTGGGCGCGATGATCGGCCCGACCGCCGAGCACGCGGACATCGCCAACGCCGTCGGTTACGAGTGGACCCCGGAAGGGCTCGAGACGCTGTACCTGCGCTCCCGCGTGCTGCTCGCCTGTCGGGAGGCCGGAATCCACGCGTTGACCGGGCTCTGGGAAGCGCTGTCCGATCTGGACGGGCTTCGCGAGTTCGCGCGCCGCGGAAGGCAACTCGGATTCCGCGGAATGATCGCGATCCATCCGAGTCACGTCGCGCCGCTGCACGAGGTGTTCACACCGTCCGAACAGGACATCGAGTTCTACCGCGGACTGGTCGCCGCTTACGAGCAGGCCGCCGCGGACGGCGCGGGCGCCCTGCGCTACCGCGGCGTGCACATCGACAAGGCGCATTACGACAAAGCGGTGGACTGGCTTTGGCGTGCGGAATCGCTGCTGGCGGGCACCGGTCGGCAAGCGCTGCGGCGCGGGGAGGAGTGAGGCAGTGCGCGGACTGTACTTCGAGGAGTTCGAGATCGGCGCGAACTTCCGCCACCCGTTCACCCGCACCATCACCGAGATGGACAACGTCATGTTCACCTCGCTGACGATGAACCTGCAGCCGCTGCACTTGGACGAGGAGTTCGCCAAGCGCAGCGTGCACGGCGGCCGCGTGCTCAACAGCCTGTTCACCCTCGCGCTGATCGGTTCGTTCCACGTGCCGGAGCTGACCATGGGCACCACGCTCGGGAACCTCGGCTACGACAAGGTGAAGTTCCCGCACCCGGTCTTCCACGGGGACACGCTGCGCGCCGAAACGACCATCCTGGACAAGCGGGAATCCCGCAGCCGCGGTGATTCCGGCATCGTCTGGTTCGAGCACCGCGGCTACAACCAGGACGACGTGCTGATCTGCGAATGCACCCGCGTCGGCATGATGGCCAAGAAGCCCGCGGACGATTCCGCGGCACCGCAAGGAGAACCGCCCGCCGACGGAGCCGAAGAAGGTGCGCGATGACCACGACGAACACCGATTCCCGCCCATTGCGCGATTTCGCCCCGCAAGTACGCACGCTCACCATCGCCAACAAGCCCGTGCAGCCTGACGGTGAGAGCTGGGAAGTCCGCAATCCGGCCACCGAGGACGTGCTGGCGACCGTGGGCGGCGCCGCACCGGAGCAGGTGGACCAAGCGGTGGCGGCCGCGCGCGAAGCGTTCGGTCCCTGGTCGTCGCTGACCGGTGTGCAGCGCAGCGCAGCCATGCACCGGCTGGCGGACGTTTTCGAAGCGCACCGGGACGAATTGCTCGCCTCGATCGTGAACGAGGTCGGCACGCCGGTGTCGCTGGCCGAAGGGATGCAGGTAGCCCTCGGGATCTCGCACCTGCGGTGGCAGGCCGAGGCGGCCAAGAAGGACCGCACGGTGCACCTCGGCGGGTTCGA
>NZ_JAFRFW010000207.1:0-8950 GCF_017434145.1 Saccharopolyspora sp.
CGGCTCGGGCTGACCGGGGGCGCTCCCGCTGATCGGGACTGCGGCTCCGCCGCACGCGGGCGCGGCAATACCGTCCACCGGCAGGCGCGATGGGCTGAGGACGGGACATGGACCACGAGTCGACGGCGCGGGAACTGGCGACGGATCAGGGAGTGCTGCGCTACCACGAGGCGGGCGAGGGCCCGCCGCTGCTGTTGCTGCACGGTTCCGGTCCGGGCGTGACCGGCTGGCGGAACTTCCGCGGCAACCTCCCGCGTTTCGCGGAGCGATTCCGCTGCCTGGTGCTGGAATTCCCAGGTTTCGGCGTCAGCGACCCGACCGATCAGCACCCGATGCTCGCGGCCGGGGACGCGGTGCTGCGGTTCCTGGACGGGCTCGGGCTCGATCAGGTCGACGTGATCGGCAACTCCATGGGCGGGCTCGTCGCCACCCGGGTCGCCATCGCGGCTCCGGAGCGCGTCCGCAGGCTGGTGACCATCGGCGGCGTCGGCGCGCAACTGCTCAGTCCCGGGCCGGGCGAGGGGATCAAGCTGCTCGCGGAGTTCACCGACGAGCCGACCAGGGAGAAGCTGGTCCGCTGGCTGCGTTCGATGGTGCACGACCAGTCGCTGGTCACCGAGGAACTCGTCGAGCAGCGCTGGGCGCAGGCCACCGATCCGGACACGCTCGCCGCGGCCCGCCGGATGTACAGCAGCAAGGCGCTGGCCCGGCAGGCCGAGGCGATGGCCGCTTCGGACGCGCCGCCGTACTGGTCGCAGCTGCACAAGGTGCGCGCCAGGACGTTGCTGACGTGGGGCCGGGACGATCGGGTCAGCCCGCTGGACATGGCCCTGGTGCCGATGCGCACCATTCCGGCCGCCGAGCTGCACGTGTTCCCGGACTGCGGGCACTGGGTGATGATCGAGCAGCAGGAGGCGTTCGAAAGCGCCGTGCTGGCCTTCTTGGGCCGGGAGGACTGAAGGCGTCGGTCCGTTGTGGACGGACGGGGTCGTGCCCTGATTCCGCGCGGCACCGCCACCGGCGTGCATCGGCGATATCGCGCCGTAGCGCGGTTTCCGGCGGTGCCACGACGCGTGACATGACGGTCCTATGTGAATAGAAGGCCGGAAGTGGGAGGACATGGGCAATCAGGTGGTCGAGGCCGTCTCGGCTGCAGCGGACCGGATCCGCGAACAGGCTCCGCGCAACGAGGCCGCTGGCAAGCTGACCGGCGAAGCCACGGCCGCGTTGCGTGAGTGCGGCGTGATCCGGATGCTGCAGCCGCGCGAGCACGGCGGCATGGAAGCGCACCCGCGCGAGTTCGCCGAAGCGGTGCTGGCCATCGCCGCGCTGGACGGTTCGACCGGGTGGGTCGCCGGGATCGTCGGCGTGCACCCGTGGGAGATGGCGCTGGCCGACCCGGCTCTGCAGCAGGCCATCTGGGGTCCGGACCAGGACACCTGGATCGCCTCGCCGTACGCGCCGATGGGCGTGGCACGGCCCGTCGACGGCGGTTACGTCTTCAACGGGCGCTGGCAGTTCTCCTCCGGGACCGACCACTGCGACTGGATCTTCCTCGGCGGCCGCGTTGCGGAACCGGACGGCACGCTGCCCGAAGCGCCGGAACACCTGCACCTCGTCCTGCCGCGTGCGGACTACGAGATCGTCGAGGACTCGTGGGACGTGGTGGGGCTGCGCGGCACCGGTAGCAAGGACATCGTCGTCGCGGACGCGTTCGTACCGGCGCAGCGCGTGATCCCCTTCCGCAAGCTCGTCGATGGCACCGCCGCGCGGGAGGCCGGACTGGCGAACCCCACCTACCACGTGCCGTTCTCCTGCGCGTTCCCGCTCGGCATCACCGCGGCGGTCGTCGGCATCGCGGAGGGCGCGCTCGAACACCACCTCGCCTACCAGCGCGGCCGCACCCAGATCACCGGGACCAGGATCAAGGACGATCCGTACGCGCTGACCGCCATCGGCGAAGCCGCCGCGGAGATCTCCGCGTCCCGGACCGCCCTGCTGGACAACGCTTCCCGGATGTACGACCTGGTCGCCGCTGGGCACGAAGTCACTTTCGAGCGGCGCGCGATCGGGCGGCGCGAGCAGGTGCAGGCGGCATGGCGCGCGGTGCGGGCGGTCGACGAGATCGTCGCGCGGTCCGGTGGGAACGCGATGCGGTCGGACAACCCGATGCAGCGCTTCTGGCGCGACGCGCACATGGGCCTGGCGCACGCGATCCACGCGCCCGGAGCGGTGCTGCACGCCTCGGCATTGGGGCAGCTGGGGCTGCAACCTCCTCCGGGCCCGTTGCGCAACATGATCTGACTGCGGACCGAGTGAACGGCCTGCTCGTCCAATCTATTGGGACGAACGGTCCGTTCACTCCAGGTGGAAGACGCCGCTCAGCCGCCGATCAGCCGCCGGGTCGCCTCGTGCGCGGCGAGGATCCGGTCCGCGCGGGGGAATTCGTTGCGTTTGCGCGCCGCCTGCTCGTCGCCACCCGCGATCCGCACCGGACCGTCCGCGAGGTGCTCGAGACCCTCCCGCGCCACGTCATCGGGTTCGGCGACGTCGAGTCCGGGCAGGTCCAAGCGCAACCCGGCGCGCTGCATCGCCGGGGTCCTCGTGACACCGAGCACCAGCTCCAGCACGTGCACGTCGAACTCGCGCAGCTCCAGCCAGAGCCCTTCGGCGAAGACCCGGCCGAACGCCTTCACCGCGGAGTAGACGCTGATCTCCGCCTGGCCCATGAACCCGGCCATCGATCCGACCAGCAGGATGCCGCCGCGCCGCCGGTTCTTCATCGCCGCGCCGAAGTGCCGCGCCAGCGCGAGTTGCGCGGTGATGTTCAGGTCGATGACCTCGCGCGTGCGGTCCGGATCGCCGGTGACGAACTCGTGCCCGTAGGTGTTCGCGCCCGCGTTGAAGATCAGCAGGCCGACTTCGAGGTCGTCGGTCGCCGCGCGGATCTCGTCCAGCGCGGCCGGGTCGAGCAGGTCGAGTTCGAGCGTGCGGGCCTCGGCTCCGGCGGCGCGCACCGCTTCGGCCGTGGCTCGCAGCGGTTCCGGTTTGCGGGCGATGAGCACGCTGTTGATGCCGGCATCGGCCAGTCGCCGCGCGAACGACTCGCCGACGCCTTCCGAACCTCCGGCGATGACGGCCCACGGGCCGTAGGTCGAGCGGTCCATTGCTTGCGCCTTTCGCCTGCTTCCGGTGTGCGGCCGTGCTCTTTCCGGTTGCGGAACATAAGTGCGCGCGCTCGCCGCCACCGACGCGATCTCGCTGGCCGGGACCGGTGCTCAGGTGCACGTGCCCGCAGGCGGCCGCCCGGTGCGGACCGCGTCCACGAACCGCTCGGCGTCCGGCAGGGACTCGGCCAGCACCTGCCGGTGCTCGGCACCGTCGTAGACCCGGTAGCTGACCTGCGCAGAACGGCGGCACAACATTCCGACGAGCTGATCCGTCCCCGGCTTGCCGACCAGCGCGTCGTCGGTGCCCTGCAGGACCAGCGTCGGTACGCCGAGGGCCAACCGGCTCGGATCCTGGCTGCGCAGGTACGCGGTGAGCGGACCGAGCTCGGCGTCGTCCCGGAACACCCGCTGGGGCCGCATCCGCGCCGCGGCCTCCCGGACGTCGTCCTGGCAGCCGGTGCGACCGACCTCGAGCAGCGGGCGGATCTCGTCGGCGACCAGCTCGTCCGCGGCGATGCCGGGGTCGGCCGCGGCCGCGCCGAGCAGCAGCGGGGACAGGAACGGCAGCGCGGCGGTCACCTCCGGAGTTCCGGCCCGGGCGCGGAAGAACTCCGCGGTCCGGTCCACCTGGAAACCGCCGGGCGCGATCGCCACTGCGGCACGCAGCGGCACCTCCGAACGAACCCGTTCGGCGGCCGCGAACAGCGCCGCCTGGCCGCCTTGGCTGTGCCCCATCGCGAACCAGTCCGCGCCGATGCCGGGGTTCGCCCGCCGCGCGGCGCGCACGATGTCGACGACCGTGTTCGCCTCGCTCACGCCGTTGAGGTAGGGGTGCTCGCCGGGGGTACCGAGACCCTCGTAATCGGTCTGCACCACCGCGTAACCGGCCGCGACCCAGCGGTCCAGTACCTGGTCGACGAGGCCGACGTAGGGGTGCGCCGGTCCGCCAGGACGGTCCGCGGACGGGGCGCAGGCATCCGCGGTGCCGGTGGTCCCGTGCGCCCAGCTGATCACCGGCCAGCCGCCCGGTGGTGGTGGCGCGGCGGGAACCGAGACCGTTCCCGTCACGGTGATCGGCTCGTCCCGCGCGTTCGCGGAGCCGTAGGTGATCAGCGCTTCACTGCGCGCGCTGGGCAGCCTTCGGTGGTCGAGCTCGACCGCGCTCGACAGGCTTCCCCGCGTCGGGGCGAGCTCCGGCTCCTGCCGGACACCTCCGGAGGAGCAGCCGGAGGCGGTCAAGCCGACCGCGAGCAGCGCGGTGAGCACGTGGTTCGCGACAGACCGGAGCATGCGGTCCTCCCGGGCCGGAGTCGCTGCCGCCGAAGAAAACCGCGCCGCGGCGTCCCGGCGGCGGTCCGGTCCCACTCACCGGTACCGGCCCGGCCGGCGCCGGTCCGAGTCGGATACACATGGGCCGGACGAGGCGAACGGAGGGGTGCCAGTGCCGCGCATCGCCGAGGCGAGGACGGCTGCGGAGCCCAGCTCACCCGGCCAGGTCGAGCGGCGCGAGCGCATCCTGCGCGCCGCCGCGCACATCGGCGCGGAGAAGGGCCTCGAGCGGGTGCAGATGCACGAGGTGGCGAAGGACGCCGGGGTCGCCATCGGAACGCTCTACCGCTACTTCCCGTCCAAGACCCACCTGTTCACCGCGGTGATGGCCGACCGGGTCGAGCGCTTCGACGAGCGCACCCGGTCCGGTCCCGACCCGGCGGCCGAACCGGCGGAAGCGGTCGCGCAAGTCCTGGTCAGCGCCAGCCGGGAGCTGCTGCGCAAGCCAACGCTCGCGGTGGCCATGCTGCAGTCGTCGAACACCGCGAACGCCGCGACGGTGCCCGACGTCGGCCGGATCGACCGGACCTTCCGCGACCTGATCCTGCGGGTGCTGGGCATCCGGACGCCCACCGCGCAGGACATGGCGCTGGTGCGGTTGCTGCTGCAGCTCTGGTACGGCGTGCTGCAGGCCAGCCTCAACGCACGAGTGTCCATTGTGGACGCGGAGTCCGACATCCGGATGGGCGCCGAGCTGCTGCTGGCGCCGCGCTCGAACTCATGCGACCGGAACTGACCGCCCGCGGAGGCGAGACAGGAGGCCACGATGGGAGATCTCGACGGCAAGGTCGCGATCGTGACCGGCGCGGGCCAGGGCGTGGGCCAGGGGATCGCGTTGGCGCTGGCCGGCGCCGGTGCGTCCGTGGCCGTGCTGGGCCGCACGGAGTCGAAGCTGGCGCGGACCTGCGAACTGGTGCGCGAACGCGGTGCGAACGCGGCGCCGTTCGGCTGCGACGTCACCGATCTGGACGCGATCCCGGGGCTCGTCGCGGACGTCGTTTCGGCCATGGGCGGCGTGGACATCCTGGTGAACAACGCTTACTCCGGCCACTTCGGACCACTGCTGTCCATGAAGGACGACGACTTCCAGCGAGGATTCCGAAGTGGACCGTTCGCCACCTTCGCGTTCATGAAGGCGTGCCATCCGCACCTGGCCGAACGCGGCGGGAACATCATCAACCTGGTGACCTCCGCGATGGTGCGCTGGGATCCGTCGAACTACGGCGCTTACGCGGCGGCCAAGCAGGCGATCCGCTCGCTGACCCGCACCGCCGCCGCGGAGTGGGGACCGGACGGGATCCGGGTCAACTGCATCGCCCCGCACGCGCTGTCGCCGAGTCTGGAGGCGTGGGCCGAGGCGAGACCGGCCGAGGCGGCGGAATTCCGCAAGACGATCCCGCTGCGGTACGTCGGCGACTGCGAACAGGACATCGGCGAGGCAGTGGCGATGCTCGTCGGCCCGCAAGCTCGGTACCTGACCGGAGCCACCATCCCCCTCGACGGCGGCCAGGCGGATTTCTGAGCGCCTGCCTAGACGAAGTTCAAACCGCAGTCCGCACTCCCGGTCAGCAGGATCGCGACCCGGACCCGGCGGCGCTGCGGGCTAGCTTGGCGCGGCGTCCGCGCAACCGAACGGAGGTTCCCGAGTGAGCGAGCCGCAGTCCGCACCCGACCCGCTGCAACCCGCCCGGCTCGGCCCGGTGACGCTGCGGAACCGGGTGCTCAAGGCAGCCACTTTCGAAGGCAGGACGCCGAAATCGCTGGTGTCCGACGACCTGATCGAGTTCCACCGCCAGGTCGCGGCCGGGGGCGCCGGGATGACCACGGTCGCCTACTGCGCGGTGTCGCCGGACGGGCGCTCGGCCAAGCACCAGCTGTACTGGCGTCCCGAGGCGCTGCCGGGGCTGCGCCGCCTCACCGACGCGGTGCACGACGAAGGGGCCGCGGTGTCGGCCCAGCTCGGGCACGCCGGTCCGGTCGCACCGGCGTTGGAGCTCGGATCTCCGGCGCTGTCGGCGTCCCGCCGGCTGCACGCCGCGAGCATGAGCCTGACCAAGGCCGCCTCCGCCGCCGACATCGACCGGATCGCCAGGCAGCACGCCGAGGCGGCCGAGAAGGCGATCGAGTGCGGCTTCGACGCGGTGGAACTGCATTTCGGGCACAACTACTTCATCAGCTCGTTCCTGAGCCCGAACCTCAACCGCCGCAAGGATTCCTACGGCGGCGAGCTGCGCAACCGGGCCCGTCCGGCGTTGCAGACCGCCCGCGCGGTGCGGGACGCGGTCGGGGACCGGATCGCGGTGCTGGCGAAGCTGAACATGGACGACGGGGCGCCCGGCGGGTTCTGGGTCGACGAGGCCGCGCAGGTCGCGCGCTGGCTGGAAGCCGACGGCAGCGTCGACGCGATCGAGCTCACCGCGGGCAGTTCGTTGCGCAACCCGATGTACCTGTTCCGCGGCGACGCGCCGCTGCAGGAGTTCGCCGGTGCGATGAAGCAGCCCGTCAAGCTCGGCGTGCAACTGGTCGGCAAGGCCCTCATCCGCAGCTACCCGTACGAAGATGCGTTCTTGCTGGAACAGGCCCGCCAGATCCGCGCTGCCGTCCGGCTGCCGCTGGTGCTGCTCGGCGGCATCACCAGTAAGGAAACCATGGACCTGGCGATGTCCGAGGGCTTCCAGTTCGTGGCGATGGCCCGCGCGCTGCTGCGCGAGCCGGACCTGATCAACCGAATTCAGGCGGGCGAACGCGACAAGTCGTTGTGCATCCACTGCAACAAATGCATGCCGACGATCTACCGGCGGACCCGCTGCGTGCTCGTGCCCGAGGGGTGAGCGGCCGATGGAACGGACGATCGCCGACCAGCTGTTGGCGCGGCAGGGCGACCGCAAGGCGGGGCTGCGCACCAGAGAGCGCACCTGGAGCTGGGACGAGGTCGTAGAGGAGAGCGCGGCCCGGGCGGCCATCGCCCGCGAGTTCCGCGCCGACGGCCCGTTCCACATCGGCGTGCTGCTGGAGAACGTGCCGGAGCACATCTTCTGGCTCGGCGGTGCCGCACTGGCCGGAGCGACCATCGCCGGGATCAACCCGACGCACCGAGGTGCGGACCTGGAAGCTCAGGTCCGGCACGTCGACTGCCAGCTGATCATCACCGACCGGACCGGGTGGGACCGGCTGGCCGGGCTCGACATCGGCGTCCCGCCGGAGCGGTTCCTGCTGGTCGACGAGCCCGGGTACGGCGAACTCGTCACCGCGCACGCCGAACCGCCGCATGCCCACGACGGCGTCGACGAGTCCGCGCTGTTCCTGCTGCTGTTCACCTCCGGCACCACCGGGACCTCGAAAGCCGCGCGGTGCACGCAAGGACGGCTCACCCGCCTCGGCTACGCCACCGGCGAGAAGTACGGCGTCACGGCCGACGACGTCTGCTACTGCTGCATGCCGCTGTTCCACGGCAACGCGCTGATGGCGCTGTGGGCTCCGGCGCTGGCGGCGGGTTGCACCGTGTGCTTGACGCCGAAGTTCTCCGCTTCCCGGTTCATCGACGACGTCCGGTACTTCGGCATCACGTACTTCACCTATGTCGGAAAGTCCATCGCCTACCTGCTCGCGACACCCGAACGCGACGACGACGGCGACAACACGCTCACCCACGCCTTCGGCACCGAAGCGTCCCCGGAGGACCAGGCCGAGTTCGCCCGCCGCTTCGACTGCGTGCTCCAGGAGGGCTACGGCTCCAGCGAGGGCTCCGGGCACGTCCGCAACGATCCGGACGCGCCGCCGGATTCCCTGGGCAAGCCGTCCAGCGAAGCGGTGGCCGTGGTCGATCCGGACACGTTGGGCACCTGCCCGCCCGCCCGGCTGGACGAGTACGGGCGGCTGCGCAACCCGGGCGAGGCGATCGGGGAGATCGTCGACAAGGCGGCCGCCGCCCGGTTCGAGGGCTACTACAAGAACGAAACGGCCGATGCGCAGCGGGTCCGCAACGGCTGGTACTGGACCGGTGATCTCGGCTACCTCGACGAGCGCGGTTTCCTGTACTTCGCGGGCAGGCAGGGCGACTGGATCCGGGTCGACGGCGAGAACTTCTCCGCGCTGCTGGTGGAACGGGTGCTGCGGCGGCACCCGGACGTCGTGCTGGCCGCGGCGTTCGCGGTTCCCGATCCGCGCACCGGCGACCGGGCCATGGCGGCCGTCGAACTGCGCGGCGGTGCCGAGTTCGACCCGGCGGAGTTCGCCGGTTTCCTCACCGCGCAACCGGATTTGGGAACCAAGGCGGTGCCGCGGTTCCTCCGCGTCTCGACCGGACTCCCGACCACGGGATCGGACAAGCTGCGCAAGAACGTGCTGCGCGAGCGGGCCTGGCGGTGCGCGGACCCGGTGTACTGGTGGACCGGCCGGGGCGGCCCGGACTACCGCTTGATGAGCGACGAGGACAAGTCCGCGCTCGAAGC
>NZ_JAFRFW010000208.1:0-13142 GCF_017434145.1 Saccharopolyspora sp.
CCCCGAGTTCGAGTCCTGCGCGGGCCCCGAGGTGCTGCGCCAGCTCGACCGCTTCCGCGTGGACGTCGCTTTCCTGACCGCCACGTGTGTCCACAATGGCGGGTTGTCCCACCCGGTGCGGGAGTACGCGGAGAACAAGGAGGGCTTCGTGGCCGCCGCCGGCCGCTCGGTCCTGGCCGTCGACGGCGGCAAGTTCGGGCGGACGGCTACGTACGCGCATGGGGATCTGAGCGGGTACGAGGTCCTGATCACCGACGGTGCGGCGCCGCGCGAGCAACTCCGGGCGGCGGAGAAGTGCGGGGCCGAAGTGCGGGCCGTTTGAGCCGGCGCGCGCTGCGCCGTTGGTCAGCCGTCGAAGGTCAGCGCCGGAAGACCCCGACCGGCACCGCGGGCGACGAAAAGTGCGCCGGATTCCGGGTGGGCGGCGAGGTCCGTCGCCTGCCTGGACGTGGTGACGTAGAGGTCCGTGCAGGACGGGCCGCCGAAGGTGCAGGAAGTGACGCGGGGTACGGGGATGTTGAGGACGTCGAGGAGTTCGCCGCGGGGTGAGTAGCGGTGCACGGCGCCGCCGCCCCAGAGGGCGACCCACACGTCGCCGCCCGCGTCGACCGTGAGGCCGTCCGGGGCGCCGAGCGCGGGGTCGATGTGGGTCAAGGTCCGGCGGCGGGAGAAATCCCCTGCGGTGTGCTCGATCGCGTCGATGCGTTGGGTGGGAGTGTCCACGTAGTACGCGGTTCTGCCGTCCGGGCTCCAGGCGAGTCCGTTGGAGATGGTGACGCCGGAGAGCACTACCGTCACGTTCCGGGACGTGTCCAATCTGTACAGTCGGCCGCGGCCGGTGGCTTCGTCGTAGGCCATGGAGCCGCAGTAGAAGCGGCCCTGCGGGTCGCAGCCGCCGTCGTTCATCCGCACACCGGTGTCGCTCCAGAGGTCTTCCATGGGAACGACCGCGGTGAGCGAGTCATCGGCCAGCGCGAAACCCCGTTCCAGCGCCAAAACCGCGCCTCCGCTGCGCCTCGGCCGGAGCGCTGCGACGACGGAACCGACGTGCGCGCGTTGCACGGAACCGTCGCGGCGCAGCGTGAGCACGTCGCCTGCGAGCATGTCCACCCACCGCAGACCGCGCCATGCGGGGTGCCACACCGGGCCTTCGCCGTGTTGCGCGCACGGTTCGGTCACCTGCTCGACGCGTGTCATCTTGCAGCCCCCTACGACGCGGACTTCAGGGTTTCAGCAGTACTTTCACGACATCGGAGTGCGGGTTGCGAAGCGCCGACAGTGCGGTCGCGGCCTCGTTGAGCGGGAACTCGTGGCTGACGATCAACCCCGGATCCAGGCGTCCACAGGAGAACATGCGCACCGCGTGCGTCCACGCGCGCGAAGGAGCTCCGAAAACCGTGTGGACGGTGATCTGCGAGGTCACCAGATGAGCCGAGGATACCGAGTCGTCGGCGGATGGAACACCGGTCAGCGCAACGCGGCCACCGCGCCGGGCGAGACGAGTGGCGAGGTCCGCTGCTCCTGCGCCATCGGCGGCCTCCAGCACGGCGTCGAAGCGGCCGACGCGTTGCAGTGCGTCTCGCGGAGTGATGACGCTCGTGGCACCGCACTCGACCGCGAGTTCGGCGCGAGACGATTTCGGCTCCACCACAACGAGTTCGGCAGGTCCCGAGCACGACAGCAGCTGCGTCGCCAGCAGCCCGAGGCTGCCGCCGCCGACCACGGCTACTCGTTCCCCGGTGGCCGCGCCCAGCCGGAGGCACGCTTCCGCTGCGCAGGCCGAGGGCTCCAGCACCGCCGCCGCGCGCAGGTCAGCGTCCGGAGGCAGCAGGTGCAGCAGCCGCGCGGGCAGCACCAGCTGGTCCGCCCACCCGCCGGGACGCGTGAAGCCCGTCTCGTCGTAGCCGTCGCCGCAGAGGTTGTTCTCGCCGCGACGGCAGGCGTCGCACACGCCGCAGCCGCGGAACCCCTCGCCCACCACCCGCCGATCGACATAGCTCGGGTCCACTTCGGACCCGGCTGCCAGCACGGTGCCGGACCACTCGTGGCCGGGAATCACCGGGTACCGGACCAGGCCGTCCGGCCTTCCGCCGGTGAACAGTTCGCGGTCGGAACCGCAGATTCCGCTGTAGGCGACCTGGATCAGGGCCTCTCCCGGACCCGGGTCGACCCGCTCGGCACGACCGACGCGGAGCGCGCCCGGTCGGTCGATGACGACCGCGCGGCCGCTCACGAGGCCCCCTCGGGGACGGTGTCCGAAGTGTTCCGCATGTCGTCCTCGCCGGTCAGCCGTCGAGCCGCAAGGGGCGCAACCGCAGCCACAGCAGGAACAACAGCCCGCACGCCAGCATCGCCGCACCGGTCCAGAGGTTGATGTTGATGCCTTGCGCCTTGCTGATGTCGGCACCGTCTGCGAACAACCCGGCGCCGCCGATCAGCGCACCGTAGAACACGAAAAGCCCGCCGATCACCATGCGCACGTCGAACAACCGGGAGGCCGTGCCGGAGCGCCGCTCCAGTTCCGCGACGTCCTCGACGGGATCGTCCTGGTCCTGCATGAGTTCCGCCTTTCCCTCGGATCACAAGGAGAACGGGATGTAACAAGCCGCGGCGAGCACGATCGCGCCCCAGCCCAGCAGCGCCGGACGGCGGTACCAGGCGGCGTCACCGGGTGCGGCGACGCCGGTGTCGCGCGCGGCCTCGCGGGTGTAGACCAGGCCCTCCAATTCGGACGCCGGTTTCGGGCGGGTGGCCAGCGCGACCGGCACGCTCACCGCGACGTCCACGGCGAAGGCGATGATCGAAGAGATCATGTTCGCGCCCTGGTCGGTGCTGATCGCCACGAAACCGGTCTTGTACGCGACGTAGAACGCGATCGGTGCGACGGTTCCGGCGAGCAAGCCCCAGAACCCCGCTTTGGCGGTCATCCGCTTCCAGAACAGCGCCAAGATGAACGTCGCGAACAACGGGACGTTGAAGAACGAGAACAGGGTTTGCAGGTAGTTCATGATGTTGCTGAACGACGCGGCGATGAACGCAGTGCCCATCCCGGCCAGCACGCCGACCGCGGTGATCACGCGACCGACCCGCAGGTAGTGCGCGTCCGGCATCCCGGGTTTCAGGTAGGGCCGCCAGATGTCGGTGGTGAACACGGTGTTGAAGCTCGAAACGTTCGCGGCCATGCCTGCCATGAACGAGGCCATCAGCCCGGTGACCGCGAGTCCGAGCACACCGTTCGGCAGCAAATCCCGCATCAGCAACGGGATCGCGTCGTTGTAGTCGTGCCCGCCGGTCTGCCCGATCTGCGGGTGGATCAGCAGCGCGATGATGCCGGGCAGCACGACGATCAGCGGGATGAACATCTTCGGGAACGCCGCGATCAGCGGAGTCCGCCGCGCCGCCGAGAGGTTGCGCGCCGACAGCGACCGCTGCACCTCGGCGAAGTTCGTCGTCCAGTAGCCGAACGAGACCGCGAAGCCGAGCCCGATCGTGATCGTCAGCCAGTTCGCGCCCAGCGGGTTGTCCTGGCCGAATCCGGTTCCGCCCCATGCGGTCAGGAATTCCGGCCCAGGACCGGATTGGACGCGTTCGATCAGTCCACCGACCCCGCCGATGCGCACCAAGCCCAGCACGGTCAGCGGCACCAGCGCGGCGACGATGACGAAGAACTGCAGCACCTCGTTGTAGATCGCCGAGGACAGCCCGCCGATGACGATGTAGGCGAGCACGAACAGGCCCGCGGTGAAAATGGACACCGTCAGCGGCCAGCCGAGCAGTGCACGCAGCACGATCGCCAGCGCGTAGAGGTTCACCCCGGCGATCAGCACCGACGCCACGGCGAACAGCGACGCGCTCAGCAGGTGCGAGGACGAGCTGAACCGGCGCAGCAGGAATTCCGGGACGCTGCGGACTTTCGTGTTGTAGTAGAACGGCATCATCACCAGGCCGAGGAAGACCATCGCCGGGATCGCGCCGATCAGGTACCAGTGGATCGTGTAAGCGCCGTACTGCGCGCCGTTCGCGGCCATCCCGAGGATTTCGGTCGCCCCGAGGTTCGCCGACACGAAAGCCAGGCCGGTCACCCACGCGGGCAGCGACCGGCCGGACAGGAAGAAGTCCAGGCTGTTGCGGACACTTCGCCGCGCGGCCAGGGCGATTCCCAGCACCACGGCGAAATAGCTGACCAGGATGAGGTTG
Source organism: Saccharopolyspora sp. (assembly GCF_017434145.1). NCBI lineage: Bacteria > Bacillati > Actinomycetota > Actinomycetes > Pseudonocardiales > Pseudonocardiaceae > Saccharopolyspora > Saccharopolyspora sp. The sequence continues at coordinate 4,198 of NZ_JAFRFW010000208.1, forward strand.
TCGAGCCAGTTCATGGACAGCCGCAGGCTGTCGGCGGCCATCGTGGACACTTCCATGGTAGGTGGTTCGGGCAAGTGCATCGGTTTTCCCTCGGCGTCGTTGGCGAAGTCTGTCCCCTGGCGGATCCGGTGCCGCTCAACACCTCCCGGGTCCGGTGCTGTCGCGCACGATCAGCTCGGCGGGCACGATCGAACGCCGCACCGGCCGGCCGCCTTCCATCCGCAGCAACATCTGCTCGAAGGTTTTCCGCCCGAGTGCGAGGAAATCCTGCCGAACCGTGGTCAACGGCGGGCAGAAGTAGGCCGCTTCCGGAACGTCGTCGAACCCGACCACCCGCACGTCGTGCGGAACCGAAAGCCCCGCCTCGGCCATCGCACGCAGAACTCCCAGAGCCATCTGGTCGTTGGCGACGAACACCGCGTCGACCCCGCCGTGCGCGACCAGTTCCCGCCCCGCTTCGTAACCGGAGCGCGGGCTCCAGTCTCCGCGCAGTACCGGTGGTTCCGGCACTCCACGCACGCGCATCGCGTCACGCCAGGACTGCTCGCGAGCCTCGGTCTCCAGCCACCCTTCCGGGCCCGCGACGTGCCAAACCGGGCGGTGTCCCAGCGCGAGGAGGTGCTCGGTCGCGAGCCGCGCTCCGCTGCGCTGATCCACCGCGACCACCGGGACCGGCGCCTGGTCGGTGTCGGCGACCGCGACCACCGGAACATCACCGGGAACATCCGCCAGCGCCTGAGCGGTCCGCACGTGCGGGGCGATCACCACGATCCCCGCCACGCACTGTCCACGAAGGACATCGATGGCCCGGCCGGAGTCCTCCGGATCGCTGACGCTGGAGATCGAAACCCCGTAACCGGCCTCGCGCGCGGCGTTCTCCACACCCAGCAGCGTGCTGGCCGGTCCGTGCAACACGGAGTCCAGGGCCACCACCCCCAACGTGCGGGAGCGGCCGGTGGCCAGTCCCCGCGCGAGCGCGTTCGGGCGATACCCGAGCTGCTGCACGCTTTCCAGCACCCGCTTGCGGGTATCGGGCTTGACCGGGCCGGTGTCGTTGAGCACGCGCGAAACCGTCATCTGCGAGACGCCTGCGAGTTCGGCGACGTCGTGCAGCACCGGCTGGTGGCCGGACCGGCGGGCGGGACCTCCGGATCGCTGCACCACATCGACTCCCCTCGTCGCGTAGCAGTGCAGTGTTAGCGATAACAGCGGGACCGTCAACGGACCGGACGCCTTGCACACCTGGATCCCGCCGTTCGCCGCGGAAATTCCTGCGAACGCCGCAGCGACTACTACCCGGAGCGGATCCGCGCCGCGCTGCCCACCGGATCCGAACCGGCAAGCGGCCCGCCCCGGAGGGCTGGGTTCTGCTTGCTTGCGGGCGTCCGAGGACTCAGCCACCCGAACCGAGCCCTGAACAGCTCCTAGTGCATGATCGACATCATGCCGTGGCACCTTCCGCTCGAGACCGCGCAGCCGCTCACCCAGGCCGCACCGCTCGGCGCGAGTTCGGGACCGATGGGCGTCCTGTTCATAGTGGCGATGGTGCTGCTCGCGATCGCCCTGGTCCTCGCCGTGCTCGGCCGGTGGATCCGCTACCGCAACCGCCCGCGCGCCAGCGACGAGCGCTACATCTGAACCTCCCCCGGGTTGACCGTGCGCCCCCGCCTTGGCACTCTGCCATCAGGAACCCTGATCGAATTGAGGTGGCGGCACCGGTGGACGAGCAACAGCCGTGGGGCGAGTCGGTCCTGGTCGAGTTCGACGAGGGGATCGCCTGGGTCTCGCTGAACCGCCCGGACAAGCGCAACGCGATGAACCCGGCGCTCAACGACGAGATGATCCGCGTGCTCGACGCCCTGGAAGGCGACGAGCGCTGCAAGGTGCTCGTGCTGACCGGCGCCGGCGAGTCGTTCTCCGCGGGCATGGACCTCAAGGAGTACTTCCGCGAGGTCGACGAGACCGGCAGCGTCGCGGTGCAGGCGCGGGTGCGCAGGGCCAGCGCGGAATGGCAGTGGAAACGCCTGGCGCACTGGGCGAAACCGACCATCGCGATGGTCAACGGCTGGTGCTTCGGCGGCGCGTTCACCCCGCTGGTGGCCTGCGACCTCGCGATCGCCGACGAGGCCGCGACGTTCGGGCTTTCCGAGGTGAACTGGGGAATCCCGCCGGGCGGAGTGGTCAGCCGCGCGCTGGCCGCCACCGTCAGCCAGCGGGACGCGCTGTACCACATCATGACCGGCGAAACCTTCGACGGACGCGAGGCGTCCCGGATGCGCCTGGTCAACGAGGCGGTCCCGGCCGGGCGGCTGCGCGAGCGCACCCGCGAGCTGGCGCTGAAGCTCGCCGGGATGAACCAGGTGGTGCTGCACGCGGCGAAGGTCGGGTTCAAGGTCGGCGCCGAAATGCCGTGGGAGCAGGCGGAGGACTACCTCTACGCCAAACTGGACCAGTCGCAGTTCGCCGACGGCGCAGGCGCCCGCGCCAAAGGCATGTCGCAGTTCCTGGACGACAAGAGCTACCGTCCGGGTCTGAGTTCTTTCGACCCGCAGCAGTGACTCGGCGGCGCCCTGCGCGCCCGGACCCGCGGGGCCACCGTCCACTCAGGATACTCGGCGGAAGGTGAGGCGGTTGCGCAACCAAGGGCTCGGCTCCTGGCCCGCGCGGCGGGCTCGGATGACTCCGCACCGGATCGCCGTCCGCTACGGTGATCTCCGCCTGACCTATGCCGAGTTCGCTGCACGCGTGGCCGACCTCGCGCGCGGGTTGCACGAGAAAGGTGTGCGCAGCGGCGATCGGGTGGCCTTCCTCGGCCCGAACCATCCGGCCTTCCTTACGACGTTGTTCGCCTGCGGACGGCTCGGCGCGGTGTTCGTGCCGGTGAATTCCCGCTTCACGGCGTCCGAAGTGGAGCACGTGGTGCGGGATTCCGGTTGTTCGGCGCTGATCCACACCGCCGATCGAGCCGAAACCGCGGCCCAGCTCGGCATCGAGCGGCTGCGCACGATGCCGGTCGACGAGCCGACGCCGTCCGCGGGCGCGGCCGAGCCGCCGGACCTGCCGGTCACGCTCGACGATCCCTGTTTGATCATGTACACCTCGGGCAGCACCGGCCGCCCCAAGGGTGTGGTGCTCACGCACGGAAACCTGACCTGGAACAGCTACAACGTGCTGGTCGAGAACGACCTGACCGCCGACGAGCGCACGCTGATCGTCGCGCCGCTGTTCCACGCGGCCGCGCTGGGCATGGTCTGCCTTCCGACGCTGCTCAAAGGCGGCGAAGTGCTGCTGCACCCGTCGTTCGACGCCGGGGCGGTGCTCGAGGCGATCGAGCGGGACCGCGTGACGCTGATGTTCGGCGTGCCCGCGATGTACGACGCCCTTGCGGCGCACGAGGAATGGGCCGGGACCGACCTGTCGAGTCTGCGGCATCTGCTGTGCGGCGGTGCGCCGGTGCCGACCGCGACGATTCAGCGTTACGTCGCAAGGGGTTTGAGCTTCTCGCAGGGCTACGGCATGACCGAGGCGGCGCCGGGCGCGCTGTTCCTGGACCGCGAGCACACCACCAGCAAGATCGGATCAGCCGGGGTGCCGTCGTTCTTCACCGGCGTCCGCGTCGTCGACGCCGCCGGACGCGACGTGGCGCCCGGTGAGCGCGGTGAAGTGGTGGTCAGCGGGCCGAACGTGATGCGCGGCTACTGGAACCGGCCGGAAGAGACCGCGATCGCGTTGCGCGACGGCGAATTCCGCTCCGGCGATGTCGCCGAGGTCGACGAGGACGGTTACGTCTACATCGTCGACCGCATCAAAGACCTGATCATTTCCGGCGGGGAGAACATCTACCCGGCCGAGGTGGAGAACGAGGTCCACGATTTTCCCGGCGTGGAATCCTGCGCGGTGATCGGTGTTCCGGACGAGAAGTGGGGCGAAGCCGTGCGCGCCGTGGTGGTTCGCGCACCGGGCGCGGACTTCGACGCCACGGCGCTGCTGGCGCACCTGCGCGGGCGGCTGGCCGGCTACAAGGTGCCGAAGTCGGTGCGGTTCGCCGAGGCGTTGCCCCGCACCGGCTCCGGCAAGATCAGCAAGTCCGAGGTGCGGGACCGCTTCGGCGAGTGACCCCGCAGCGAACTCACCGGTCGCGTTGCGCCGATCCGGCGATTCACGCGCCTGTCGGGCGCCAATGTCCGCGGCACGCCCGAGCCGTTTCTCCCAGAGTGAACGGACCGTTCGCCCAATCTAGTCGGACCAACAGGCCGTTCACTCGAAACTTCCGAGCGGCTGAGCGCGGCTCAGCGGCGGGCCTCGGACAACGCGCCGAGCGTGTCGACGCCGTGCCGCAGCGTCTCGCGGAACTCGTCGCGCTGGCGCTGGTCCAATCCGGCCAGCAGTTCGTTCTCCAGCTCCAGCACGGCGGGCGCGCAGCGAGTCAGCAGCTCGCGCCCGTCGTCGGTGAGCGTGGCCAGCAGCACGCGCCGGTTGTTCTCGTCCGGCCTGCGCGCGATCAGCCCGCGCTTCTCCAGCGCCAGCACCATTTCGTGCATCGTCTGCGGCCGCAGGAAAGAACGGCGGGCCAGTTGCGCCGACGACAACGCGCCCTTGGACTCCAGCACGGTCAGCGCCGTGTACTGCAACGTGGTGAGCCCGAGCGGGCGCAGCACATCGTCCATCAGCGCCCGGATCACCAGCTCCAGGCGTTTGACCAGGTACAGCGTCAGCGGTGTCGGCGAGGCGGCGGAGTCGAGCTCGGTGCCGGGCTGCTCTGCATGGCTGCTCACCGCGCCATGATGTCACCCCGCGCCGAGGCGCCCGCAGGACCTCGCCGATTTCCGGCTCACTGCATGGTTTCCGACTCCACCCAGGTCAGGTAACCGCGGTTGCCGCCGATGATCGGCGTGGCGATGACCTCCGGCACGTCGTAGGAGTGGTTCGCCCTGATGTGCTCGATCAGCGCCTCCAGCCGTTCCGCGGAGGTCTTGACCTGCAGCTGCCACTCCGGGTCGTCCTGCACCGCGTCGTCCCAGCGGTAGAAGCTGCGGATCTGCGCCACCTGCACGCACGCCCCCACGCGGGCGTCCACGATGCTGCGGGCCAGCTCGGCAGCGGCCTGCTCGGAGTCCGTCGTCGTCACGACCTGCACGTGATCAGCCATGGGCGCCAGGGTAACGCCCGGTTCAGCGCAGCGTGCGACGCAACCGCACCCGGTACGAGTAGTGCTCCGGCAGGAAGTAGCTCACCGCCAGCTCCACCGGCTGGCCTGCGGTGGACTGGTAGATCCGGTCGATGCGCAGCAGCGAGCGGTCCGGTTCGCAGCCGAGGTGCTCCGCCGCGCCCGCGGACGCCTGCCCGACGGTGATGCTCTGCTCGGCCTCCGCGATGGGATCGCTCATCCGCTCGTCCAGCAGCCCGATGATGGTGAACCGGCTGCGCGCGCCCACCTCGGTCAGCTCCGGCACGTCCGCCAGCAGTCTGCCCACCGCAGGCGGCAGGTAGACGGTGGACAGGCAGAACGGGATGTTCTCGTGCAGCCGCAGGAACGCGAGGGTGTGCACCCGGTCGGTGTGCAGCTGGAGCCTGCCCGCTGCGTCCAGCGCGACTTCTTTGCGCAGCGGTGCGACGAGTTCCATCGTGGTGTCGATCGACAGTCCCATGAGGTCGTCGACCGACCCGAACTGGCGCAGGTACTGCTCTTCGCGCGGAGCGGCGAAGGTGCCCCGCCCCGGAACCCGGTACACCATCCCTTCCGAGACCAGGTCCTGGAAGGCGCGGCGCACGGTCTGCCTGCTGACCCGGTGGTTCTCGGCGAGCTCGGCCTCGGTGGGCAGCCGCACGCCGTCCGGGTAGTCGTGGCGCAGGATCGCCGCGCGAAGCTCTCGCGCGAGCTTCGCGTAGGCGCTCTGCTTGGCCTCACCCACGTCCGCACCTCATTTCCGCTGAGGTCCCGACCGTAGCCGACGCCCGGCGGGCGGGGTCCGGGACGGCGAGCGTTCAGGCGTCCAGGCCGCCGCGGGAGACCAGTTGGGAGGCGATCACGTTGCGCTGGATCTCGTTGGTGCCTTCGCCGACGATCATCAGCGGGGCGTCGCGGAAGTAGCGCTCCACGTCGAACTCGGTGGAGTAGCCGTAGCCGCCGTGCACCCGCACCGCGTTCAGGGCGATCTCCATCGCCGCCTCCGAGGCGTAGAGCTTGGCCATCCCGGCTTCCATGTCGACCCGGCGGTCCGCATCGGACTCGCGGGCCGCGTGCAGCGTGAGCTGCCTCGCCGCGGTGAGTTTGGTGGCCATGTCGGCCAGCATGTTGCCGATGGACTGGTGCTTCCAGATGGGTTTGCCGAAGCTTTCCCGTTCCTGCGCGTAGTGCAGCGCGTCCTCGAGCGCGGCCCGGCCGACGCCGAGCGCCCGCGACGCGACCTGGATGCGGCCGGTTTCCAAGCCCTTCATCATCTGCCCGAAGCCTTTTCCTTCGACCCCGCCGAGCAGCGCATCCGCCGGAGCGCGGTAGTCCACGAAGGACAGTTCGCAGCTCTCCACGCCCTTGTAGCCGAGCTTCGGCAGGTCGCGGGAAACCTCCAGACCGGGACCGTGCTCGGCCAGCAGGATGGAGATTCCCCTGTGCGCGGGCTCAGCGGCCGGATCGGTCTTGCACAGCAAGGCGATCAGCCCGGAACGCCGGGAGTTCGTGATCCACGTCTTGGCGCCGTCGACCACGTACTCGTCGCCTTCGCGGCGGGCATGGGTGGTCATGGCCTGAAGATCGGAACCGCCACCGGGCTCGGTCAGCGCCATCGCCGCGCGTGTCTCGCCGGTGGCCATCTTCGGCAAGTACTTGGCTTTCTGCTCTTCGGTGCCGAAGTGCAGCAGCAGCTTGGAGACCACGGTGTGCCCGCCCATCGCACCGGCCAGGCTCATCCAGCCGCGCGCCAGCTCCTCGGTGATGAGCACGTAGCACGGCGTGGACACCGGGTTGCCGCCGTGCTCCTCCGGGATGGCGAGGCCGAAGATGCCCAGTTCCTTCATCCGCTCGATGAGCGCCTCGGGATAGGTGTTGGCGTGCTCCAGCTCTTGCACGACCGGCTTGACGTCCCTGTCCACGAACTCGCGCACGGTTTCGACGATCAGCTGCTCGTCGCGGTCCAGGATGTCCACAGTGCTCACTTGGTGCTTCCTCTCAGATGACGCCTTGCGCGCGGAGTTCGCCGATCTCTTCTTGGTTCCGGCCGAGTTCGGCGAGGATCGTGCCGCTGTGGTCACCGACGTCCGGCACCGGGTCCATGCGCGGGTCCACTCCGGACAGGATGGCCGGTGGCAGCAGCGCGGGCACGACCGAGCCGGGGATGCCGATGTCGCGCCAGCGGCCGCGTTCGGTCAGCGCCGGGTGCTGCAGGAACTCCGCGACCGAGTTCAGCCCGGCGTTGGCGATGCCGATCTCGTCGAGCAGCTTGCCGGCTTCTTCGGAGTCGAGGCAGGCGAACCGGTCCGCGATGATGCCGTCGAGCTCATCGCGATGCCGGACCCGCGCGGAGTTCGTCGCGAACCGTTCGTCGCCGGTCAACCCCGTGTCACCGAGAAACCGCCCGCACAGCGCCGCCCACTCGCGATCGTTCTGCACCGCCAGCAGCACCTGCTTGCCGTCGGCCGTGGTGAACGGCCCGTACGGCGCGATCGTCGGGTGGCTGGCCCCGGCGCGCTGCGGCTGGGTGCCGGTGTGCCGGGTGAAGTGCGCGGGCTGGCTCACCCACTCCGCGAGCGAGTCGAACAGCGACACCTCGACCGAGCGGGCCTCGCCCGTCGTGGCCCGCAGGTACAGCGCGCTCAGAATCCCGGAGTACGCGTACATCCCCGCCGAAATGTCCGCAATGGACACTCCGACCTTCGCCGGTTCCTCCCCGCCGGTCAGCGACACCAGACCGGTCTGGCACTGCACCAGCAGGTCGTAGGCCTTGCGCTGCGACCAGGACCCGCTGGAGCCGAACCCGGAGACGTCGCAGACGATCAGCTTGCCGTTGTCCAGGCTTTCCGCGTCCAGGCCCATCCGCGCGGCCGCGCCGGGAGCGAGGTTCTGCACGAACACGTCCGCTTCGGCCAGCAGTTCGTCCAGCACCGCGCGTCCGCGCTGGTCCTTGAGGTCCAGCGCCAGCGACTCCTTCGACCGGTTCAGCCACACGAAGTAGCTGGCCTGCCCGTCGACGGATTCGTCGTAGCGGCGGGCGAAATCCCCGTCGCCCGGCCGCTCGATCATGAACACGCGGGCGCCGAGGTCGGCGAGCTGGCGGGTGGCGAACGGCGCGGCCACCGCCTGCTCGATGCTCACGACGGTGATGCCGTCCAACGGCCGCATCAGTCGATCACCCCTTGGCGCGGGAACGTCCGGTCCAGCAGGTCGCGCACCGACTTCCAGTTCCCGCCGTCGAGCAGGCCCGCGGCTCCGCAGGCGCTGAGCTTTTCCGCCAGTTCAGCCGAATTCGGCGGCCGGGACGGCGATCCCGGCGGGTGCACCAGCTCGGTCCGCAGCGGTTCGCCGTCGTGCTCGACCTCGATGTCGACCGCGCCGGCCAGCAATCCGTCCGCACCCGGTGGGTAGGCGGTTTCCACGCGCCGCAACAACTTCTGCGCCTCTGGGCGCGCGACCGCTTCGTCGCTGAACGACGCGAAATCCGGGTAGTCGTCGAGCAACGCCGTCGCCACCGCGTACTGCATGCTGAACTTGCCTTGCAGCCCCGTGCCCGGCCGGTCGTGGATCAGCGGCTGCACGGTCCCTTCCGGAGTCCGCACCCGCACGCGCCGCACTTCGCCCCGGATGTCGCCGCGCACCTCGCGCAGCGCGGCGATCGGGCGCTGCATCGCGTAGCAGCACGGGAACACCTTGATCGCCAGCCCACCCGGCACCGCCGGGCCGTTCAACGCGAGGTCACCGGGTTGCCCGCCCACCAGCCGGAGCCAGTCGTCCA
>NZ_JAFRFW010000209.1:0-11696 GCF_017434145.1 Saccharopolyspora sp.
GCACCACCAGCAGCAGCACGCCCAGCACGATCGTCGAGATCCCGCCGATCGTGGCCGCGGTCGGTCGCGGCATCGGCGGTGGTTCCGGTGGCTCGTAGTGGCCTTCGTCGTCCGCTTCAGCGGGCGGCGTCCAGTCCCGCGGCCCCGCAGGCTCCACCGGGGCCGGGCTCAGCGCCTCGTCCGCTCGGCCCGGCGGATCCGGTGCCCGTCCCTGCCCGTCGGCGTCGTCCGCGGTCGTGCGCGGCCCGTCCTCCTGCGGCCAGCGCGCCAGCGGCTCGTCGCGTTCCAAGCCCGCGACGATCTCGGCGAAGGCCGCGTCGATGTCCTCGGGTCCGTCGGCGTTGTCGTGGCGGGTGCTCATGCGGTTTCTCCGACGCGCTCGCGGTGGATCCGGCGGATGAACTCGACGCTACCGGCGAACACCGTCGGCGCGTCGTGATCGAGCGTTGCGACGTGGTAGCTGTCCGGCAGCACGACCTCGGTGACGTCGTCGCCGCCCACGCCGTCGAGCACGACCTTCGCGTTGAGCGGTTCGACGACGTGGTCGGTCGCCGAGCGCAGCAGCAGCACCGGCGCGCGCACCCTGCCGAGGTCGCGCCGCACGATCCGCCACAACCGTCGAAGGCTCGCCATGGCGCGCAGCGGCGCCCGCCCGTAGGCGAGCTCGGTGCTACCGGCCTTCGCGATGTCCCCGCTGAGCCCGCGCACCGAAGGCAGCACCCGGCACAGCACCGGCAGCAGCGCGGCTTCCCGCCGCAGCGTCAGCACCGACGGGTTCACCAGCACGACCCCGGAGATGTCGGGATGTTCCTGGGCCAGCCGCAACGCCAGCGTGCCGCCCATCGACTGGCCGAACACGAACACCGAACCGCACCGGGCGCGCAGCGATTCCAGTTCGGTCCGCACCGCCGAATACCACTCGTCCCAGCCGGTGCGGTTCAACTCGCGCCACGTGGTGCCGTGCCCGGGACGGCGCGGGCAGCGGACCGTGTACCCCTCGGCGGCCAAGTGCTCTCCCCAGCTGCGCATGCTCTGCGGAGTGCTGGTGAATCCGTGGCACAGCAACACGCCGACGTCGTCGGCACCCTCGTGCACGAACGGCTCGGCGCCGGCGAGCACGGGTGACTCCGATGGCACCGGCAACCCCGGTGGGATGGGCAACCCCCGTGGGATGGGCAACACAGCCTCCCTACCGCTCACCTCGACCCGGGTACCGGTTCATCGTCGCATGGCTGTGGCCGGTGCGGGGCGATCTTCCGGGGCTGATCCGATACCGCAGGGGCCGCATTGTGCGGCGTGCGGGCGCTCCGTAACCTGAACTAGGTATTCCGGGTGTTCAGAAAGGCAGCGGCGCGTGCTGTACTGGGTGATGAAGCACTTCTTGCTCGGTCCCCTCATGAAGCTGTTCTGCCGCCCGAGCATCGACGGTGCCGAGCACGTGCCGCAGTCCGGTGCGGCGATCCTGGTCAGCAACCACGTCGCGGTCGCCGACTCGTTCTTCATGCCGCTGATGATGCCGCGCCGGGTGACCTTCCTGGCCAAGCGCGAGTACTTCACCGGAACCGGGATCAAGGGCAAGTTCCAGAAGTTCTTCTTCTCCGGGGTGGGCCAGGTCCCGATCGACCGCTCCAGCGGCGCGGCAGCGCAGGCCGCGCTGGACACCGGCGTGCGGTTGCTGCGCGAAGGCAAGCTGCTCGGCGTCTACCCCGAAGGCACCCGCTCCCCGGACGGCCGGCTCTACAAGGGCAAGACCGGGGTCGCGCGGATGGCGCTGGAGGCGGGCGTGCCGGTGATCCCGATCGCGATGTACGGCACCGACAAGGTCAATCCGCTCGGCTCCAAGATGTGGTACCCGCACAAGGTGCGGGTCAAGGTCGGCGAGCCGCTGGACTTCTCCCGCTACGAGGGGCTGGCCGGGGACCGGTTCGTGGAGCGCTCGATCACCGACGAGATCATGTACGCGCTGATGGAGCTGTCCGGCCAGGAGTACGTCGACATCTACGCCGCGAAGGCCAAGGACGAGCTGACCGCGCAGGGCAAGGACGTCGCGGGCTGGACCGACCGGATGCCCCGCTCCAAGGCGAGCTGAGCGGGTCCGACGGGGCCGGGCGTTCGCCCGCACCGCCCTCTTTACGCTGGTTCGGTGCGGTTCTTCTACGACTGTGAGTTCATCGAGGACGGGCAGACGATCGACCTGGTCTCGATCGGCATGGTGGACGAGACCGGCCGCGAGTTCTACGCGGTCTCCACCGACTTCGACGCGGGCCGGGCGGGCCAATGGGTGCGCCGCAACGTGCTCCCGCAGTTGCCCCCGCCCGCGGACGGCGCTTGGCGCCCGCGAGCGCGCATCCGCGAAGAGCTGTACGAGTTCCTGACCGCACGCCACGACAACATCGAACTCTGGGCCTGGTACGCGGCCTACGACCACGTCGCGCTCGCGCAGCTGTGGGGCGCGATGCCCGCGCTGCCCTCGCGGATTCCGAAGTTCACCCGGGATCTGCGGCAGCGCTGGGAGGACGTGGGCAAGCCGAAGCTCCCCTCGGCACCGGCGAACGCGCACGACGCGCTCGCCGACGCGCGGCACAACCTGCAGCGCTGGAAGGTGATCGAGGACGTGCAGCGCAAGCGCGGCTACCCGCTCTGAACCAGCTTCGCGCTCGTCTTGCGCAGGTGGCGAAAGCAGCCGGCGCCGCTCGGAGAAGGCCAGCACCTGAACCGGACGCAGGTTCCACGGGCGCCGTTCCACCACCGGAGTACTTGCTGCACCGATACAGGCCGTGCCAGGCTGCTGCCCGGGGAGATCCAGATCACCCCGCTCGGTGCCGCGCGAGCGCGGCGCGAGCGAGTGCAGGCGAGCAGAGGAGGCGGCGAGGATGCCGGCTGGAACGCGGATCGGGGTGTTGACCGGTGGCGGCGACTGCCCCGGCCTGAACGCCGTGCTGCGGGCGATCACGCGCAAGGGGATCGCGGTGCACGGGCACGAGGTCGTCGGTTTCCGCAGCGGCTGGAAAGGTCCGCTGGAGGGCGCCACCATGCCGCTCGGGCTGGACGAGGTGGAGGACATCCTCAGCCGCGGCGGCACCATCCTCGGTTCGTCGCGCACCAACCCGTACCAGCACGACGACGGGGTGCAGCGGATCAAGGCGACGATGGCCGAGCACGGGGTCGAAGCGCTGATCGCGATCGGCGGCGAGGACACCCTCGGGGTCGCCGAACGCCTCACCCGCGACGGGGTGCCGGTGGTCGGAGTGCCGAAGACGATCGACAACGACCTCGACGCCACCGACTACACCTTCGGCTTCGACACCGCCGTGCACATCGCCACCGAGGCGATCGACCGGCTGCGGACCACCGCCGAGTCGCACCACCGCGCGCTGGTGGTGGAGGTGATGGGCAGGCACGCGGGCTGGATCGCGCTGCACTCCGGGCTGGCCGGCGGCGCGAACGTGATCCTCGGGCCGGAGAAGCGGTTCAGCGTGGAGCAGGTCTGCGACTGGGTGCAGCAGCGGTTCGAGCGGCAGTACGCGCCGATCATCGTGGTCGCCGAGGGCGCGATCCCGCAGGACGGCGAGGAGGTGCTGCAGACCGGCGAGACCGACGCCTTCGGGCACGTCCGGCTCGGCGGGGTCGGCACCTGGCTGGCCGACGAGATCGCGCAGCGCACCGGCAAGGAATCCCGCGCGGTCGTGCTCGGGCACACCCAGCGCGGCGGCACGCCGACCGCTTACGACCGGGTGCTGGCGACCCGGTTCGGGCTGCACGCGGTGGATGCGGTCAGCGAGGGCGCCTTCGGCAAGATGGTCGCGCTGCGCGGCACCGACGTCGTGCGGGTGCCGCTGGGCGAGGCGACCGCGAAGCTCAAGACGGTGCCGTTGTCCCGCTACGCCGAGGCCGAAGCGCTGTTCGGTTGATCGCCGACCGGCCCTGGCGGTTCCGGCGCCGGGAGGTTCCGGAAATCGCGGCGGGAACCTAGGGTCGGGCCGGTACCGACGGCGGTAGGGGAGCGCGGATGTCCCGACGCGGGCTGATCTCGATGACCGATGGCGAAGTCGCCGACTTCCTCGAACAGCGGCGCACGATCGTGCTCGGCACGGTGAAACCGGACGGGCGGCCGCACCTGGTGCCGATGTGGTTCGTCCCGGGAAGCGTCGTGCCCGGTGGCACGGTGGTCGAGCTGTGGACGTTCGCCAAGGCGCAGAAGACGCTGAACCTGCGCCGCGACCCCCGCGCCACGCTGATGGCCGAGACCGGCAGCAGCTACGACCAGCTGCGCGGGGTCTCGCTGGAGTGCGACGTCGAGGCGCTGGAGGTGCCCGGGGACATCGAGCGCATCGGTACCGCGCTGGGCAGGCGCTACGGCACTTGGGAGCCCGCGGACGAACCCGCCGCGCTGGAGGCGGTGCGCGCCCAGGTGCCCAAGCGCGTCGGGTTCCGCTTCACCCCGACCCGCACGATCAGCTGGGACCACCGCAAACTCGGCGGCGGCTACTAGGCCTGAGAACCCGCCGGTGGTCCGGCTGAGTCCTCGGGCACCGCAGCGGCTGGCGCCGCTTATGAAACAGCCCCTAGATCGCGCGCGACCGCCGCGGGAGCTCCGGCGAGCCACCTCCGGGCCCCGGCGGGTGGAGCTGAATCGACGCGACTGGGCAAGATCGGCGGCGCTGCGCCGCCGCCCACATGAAAACAGGTGGCCAGCACGCCCTATCCTGGTCACGTGAATTGGACCGTCGATGTTCCGGTCGATGAACTGCCGGAACTGCCGCCGCTGCCCCCCGAGATGCGCGCCCGCCTGGATGCGGCGCTGAAGCTGCCCGCCACCCAGCAGCCCGAGTGGCCCGAGGACGAGGTCGCCGGCGTGCGCAAGGTGCTGGAGAGCGTCCCGCCGGTGACCGTGCCCTCCGAAGTGGACCGGTTGCGCGGGCAGCTCGCGGCGGTCGCGCGGGGCGAGGCCTTTCTGCTGCAGGGCGGGGACTGCGCGGAGACGTTCGCGGACAACACCGAACCGCACATCCGCGGCAACATCCGCACCCTGCTGCAGATGGCGGTGGTGCTGACCTACGGCGCGAGCATGCCGGTGGTCAAGCTCGGCAGGCTCGCCGGGCAGTACGCCAAGCCGCGGTCCAACTCCACCGACGCGCTGGGGCTGCCCAGCTACCGCGGGGACATGGTCAACTCGCTGGCCGCCAGCGAGGAGGCCCGCAGGCACGACCCGTCCCGGCTGATCCGCGCCTACGCCAACGCCAGCGCCACGATGAACCTCTCCCGCGCGCTGACCAGCGGCGGGATGGCCGCGCTCGCGCAGGTGCACGACTGGAACAAGGACTTCGTGCTCAACTCCCCGGCCGGGGAGCGGTACGAGTCGGTGGCCGCCGAGATCGACCGCGGCCTGCGGTTCATGGCCGCCTGCGGCGTGGACGACAGCAGCCTGCACGCGGTGGACCTGTTCGCCAGCCACGAAGCGCTGGTGCTGGACTACGAGCGGGCGATGCTGCGGCTGGACACCTCGCACGGCACGCCGCGGCTCTACGACCTGTCCGGGCACTACGTGTGGGTCGGGGACCGCACCAGGCAGCTCGACCACGCGCACATCGCGTTCGCCGAGCTGATCTCCAACCCGATCGGGCTCAAGATCGGCCCGAGCACCACCCCGGAGATGGCGCTGGAGTACGTCGAGCGGCTGGACCCGAACCGGGAGCCGGGCCGGTTGACGCTGATCAGCCGGATGGGCAACGGCAAGGTCCGGGATCTGCTGCCGCCGATCGTGGAGAAGGTCACCGCCGCCGGGCACCAGGTGGTCTGGCAGTGCGACCCGATGCACGGCAACACCCACGAGTCCAGCACCGGCTACAAGACCCGCCACTTCGACCGCGTGGTGGACGAGGTGCAGGGCTTCTTCGAGGTGCACCACCGGCTGGGCACCCACCCCGGCGGCATCCACATCGAGCTGACCGGCGAGCACGTCACCGAATGCCTCGGCGGCGCGCAGGACATCTCGGACACCGACCTGGCGGGCCGCTACGAGACGGCCTGCGATCCGCGGCTCAACACCCAGCAGTCGCTGGAGCTGGCGTTCCTGGTCGCGGAGATGCTGCGCAGCTGACCGGGATCGAGCGCACGCGCGGGCCGGGGTGGGATCACCCCGGCCCGTTCTCGTGCGCCGGGTGTTTCCGGGTGCACCCGCTTTTTGCGTGGCTCGTGGTGACTCTCCGGGATCGTCCCGGGAATTCCGCGGCTGATCCTGGTCATGTCCTTAGCCGTGCGCCCTTGACGGTGACTGCGCTCACCGGATAAACAAACTCGGTCAGATTGAAGCGGACCGATCCGGGCATCGAACCGGGTCCTGGGAATCGGGTCCAGACCGGAGGCCGACCGGGTGTACGCGCGTGAACGCCAGCAGCTCATCGTCGAGCGTGCCAGGCAGGAGGGCCGAGTCGACGTGACCGGGCTCGCGGGGCAGCTGCAAGTGACCCCCGAGACCATCCGGCGCGACCTGACCGTGCTGGAGGAGCACGGATTCCTGCACCGCGTGCACGGCGGTGCGATCCCCGTGGAGCGGTGGAGCTTCGACCCGCAGCTGTCCGCCCGGGAGAACGTGATGGTCGCCGAGAAGACCCGGATCTGCCGGGCCGCGCTCGACGAGGTGCCCGCGGAGGGCGCCGTGCTCATCGAGTCCGGCACGACCTGCGCCCGGTTCGCCGAGCTGCTGCCGACCGACCGGCCGCTGACGGTGATCACCGACAGCCTCAGCATCGCCGTCTCGCTGGCGTCCAGGCCGAACCTGTCGGTGCTCACGCCCGGCGGCCGGGTGCGCGCGACCACCAACGGCGGCGTCGGTGCCTGGGCCGCGCAGCGGTGGCGCGAAGTGTTCGCGGACGTGGCTTTCCTGGGCACCGACGGGGTTTCGCTGCACCGCGGGCTGACCACCCCGGATCAGAACTCGGCCGAGATCAAGACGTTGCTGTTGCGCGGGGCGCGGCGGCGGGTCCTGCTCGCCGACCACACCAAGATCGGCCCGGTGTCGCTGCACCGGTACGGCGAGATCGCCGAGGTCGACGTGCTGATCACCGACACCGGGCTGGACGGGGACATCGCGACCGACATCGAGGCCGCGGGCCCCAAGGTGGTGCGAGTGTGAGCACACAGCAGAAAGGGATGCCGATGCGACTCGGCCGGAGAGGGTGGGCGCTGGTCGCCCTGTTCGCGTCAGTGCTGCTCACCGCCGGTTGCACGGGGGCGGGGGCGATCGGTTCCGGCGACGGGCGCCGGGTGCTGCGGGTGGCGGTGGTGTCCAACCCGCAGATGGAGGACATGCAGGAGCTCGCCGGGGAGTTCGAGCGCCTGCACCCGGAGCTGCGGCTGCGGTTCATCTCGCTGCCGGAGAACCAGGCACGCGACAAGATCACCCAGTCGGTGGCCACCGGCAGCGGCCAGTTCGACGTCGTCATGGTCAGCAACTACGAGACGCCGATCTGGGCGGCCAACGGCTGGCTGCACGACCTGGAGCCGCGGATGGACGCGACTGCGGGCTACGACAAGGACGACTTCATCCCGTCCATCCGGGACTCGCTGTCTTACCGGGGGCACATGTACGCGGCCCCGTTCTACGGCGAGACGGCGCTGCTGAACTACCGCAAGGACCTGTTCGCCCAGGCCGGGCTGAGGATGCCGGAGAACCCGACCTGGCAGCAGGTCCGCGACATGGCGGCCAAGCTCGATCAGGGCGAAGGCGGGCGCGCCGGGATCTGCCTGCGCGGGCTGCCCGGCTGGGGCGAGGTGATGGCCCCGCTGAACACCATGATCAACTCCTTCGGCGGGCGCTGGTTCGATCCGCAGTGGAACGCCCAGCTGACCTCGCCGCAGGTGCGCGATGCGGCGCACTTCTACACCGACCTGGTGCGCGACTACGGCGAGCCCGGCGCGTCCAGCACCGGCTTCTCCGAATGCCTCACCGAGTTCGGCCAGGGCAACGCGGCGATGATGTTCGACTCGACGTCGTCGGCGGGCACCTTGGAGGACCCGCAGGAGAGCAACGTGGCCGGCAAGGTCGGCTACGCCAACGCCCCCACCGGCCCCGGCGGCAAGCGGGCGAGCTGGCTCTACACCTGGTCGCTGGCGGTCCCGAAGACGGCCGAACGACCCGACGACGCCTGGAACTTCATCTCCTGGGCGACGTCGAAGCAGTACCTCAAGACCGTCGGTGAACGCCTCGGCTGGCAGAACCTGCCGCCCGGCAGCCGCCGCTCGACCTACGAGATGCCGCAGTACCAGCAGGCCGCGGCCGCCTTCGCGCAGCCGACGCTGCGCGGCATCAGCCAGGCCGACCAGACCCGGCCGAGCCCGCAGCCCACGCCGTACCAGGGCTTGCAGTTCGTGCGCATCCCCGAGTTCGTCGACCTGGGCACCCGCGTGAGCCAGCAGATGTCCGCGGCCATCGCCGGGAGCAAGTCCGTGGACGAAGCGCTGGAGCAGGCCCAGGGCTATGCCGAGACCGTGGGGGAGAGCTACCGGCCATGACCACTGCTGAACCGACCGCGGCGAAGGGGATCACCCTCGGCCGCAAGGAGAAGTGGGCGCGCCGCGGACCGCTGCTGCCGGCGCTGATCTTCACCATCATCATCACGCAGGCCCCGTTCCTGGCGACGATCTTCTACTCGCTGCACTCGTGGAACCTGCTGCGCCCCGGCTCGTGGGGCTTCATCGGGCTGTCCAACTACGTCGACGTGTTCACCGACAGCGAGTTCTACACCGCCGCGCTGAACACGATCATCGTGACCGTGGGCTGCGTGCTGGTTTCGCTGGCCCTCGGGGTCGGGCTCGCGCTGCTGCTGGACCGGCCGTTCTTCGGTCGCGGCGTGGTGCGCACCATGCTGATCACGCCGTTCCTGATCATGCCGGTGGCTTCCGCGCTGCTGTGGAAGACCAGCATGTTGAACCCGACCTACGGGCTGGTGGACGCCGTGCTCGGGCCGATCGGGCTCGGCGGCATCGACTGGGTCGGCGAGCACCCGATGGTCTCGGTGCTGGCCGCGCTGGTGTGGCGGTGGACGCCGTTCATGATGCTGATCGTGCTCGCCGGGCTGCAGAGCCAGCCGCGGGACGTGCTCGAGGCCGCGCGGATGGACGGCGCCAGCGGCTGGCAGACGTTCCGGTTCATGACGCTGCCGTTCCTGCGCCGCTACATCCAGCTGGCCGGGCTGCTGGGTTCGATCTACGTGGTGAACACCTTCGACGAGATCTTCATGATGACCCAGGGCGGTCCGGGCATCGCCACCACCAACCTGCCGTACTACCTCTACCAGCGGGTCTTCCAGGGCTTCGACGTCGGTCAGGCCGCCGCGCTCGGTGTCGTCGTGGTGGTGCTGACGATCATCGTCGCGACCTTCGCGCTGCGCGCGATCTTCACCGCCATTTCCGGCAAGGAGGCTGCGGAATGAAACGCCGATCGGCCGGAGGGGCCGCGCTGACGGTCCTCGCGTGGGCGCTGGGGATCCTGTTCGTGTTCCCGGTGTTCTGGATGGTGCTCACCTCGTTCAAGCAGGAGGGCGACGCCTACACCGACGACCCGAAGTTCTTGTTCGCCCCCACCCTCGACCAGTACAAGCTGGTCTTCGACGGCGGGCTCGGGCCGTACCTGGTGAACTCGCTGATCGCCACGGTGATCTCGTGCCTGGTGGTGGTGGCGCTGGCCGTGCCCGCGGCCTACGCGCTGTCCATCCGGCCGGTGAAGGGCACCAAGGACGCGTTGTTCTTCTTCATCTCCACCAAGATGCTGCCGGTCGTCGCGGCGATCGTGCCGATCTTCGTGGCCGCTCAGCAGCTGCACCTGCTGGACAACGTGTGGGCGCTGGTGCTGCTGTACTCCGGCATGAACCTGCCCATCGCGGTGTGGATGATGCGCTCGTTCTTCCAGGAAGTGCCCGGCGAGGTGCTGGAGGCCGCGAAGGTCGACGGCGCCGGGCTGCGCACCGAGCTCACCAAGGTGCTGCTGCCGATGGTGGCCCCCGGCATCGCCGCGACCGCGCTGATCTGCGCGATCTTCGCGTGGAACGAGTTCTTCTTCGCGGTGAACCTCACCGCGATCAACGCGCCGACGGTGCCGGTGTTCCTGGTCGGGTTCATCACCAGCGAGGGCCTGTACTGGGCGCGGCTGTCGGCGGCGGCGACGCTGGCGGTGCTGCCGGTGGTCATCGTCGGTTGGATCGCGCAGCGGCAGCTGGTGCGCGGCCTGTCCATGGGCGCGCTGAAATGATCGAAGCCCTGCGCAGCATCGCAGTCGTCCGTGCGAGAGGACGCTTCGCAGGACGGCGCTCGCAGAGCCCCGCATCCGCGGCACGCGCAGCTGCCAGGACAGGCATCGACACTTCGGTCCCGGCTCCAGCCCGGTGATCGATTTCCGAGCGGACCGCTCGGCCGCGCACGGCCCGGCGGTCCGCTCACCTGCGCGCCGATTCGGGCGCGGACGTGAGCGGGCGGGCGGCACGACGCCCGTCCGGGGAGAGGCAACAGGAAAGGATGGCCGGGATGCGTGCGGTCGTCGTGGAAGGTCCCGGTCAGCCGACCGTGACCGAGGTGCCGGATCCGGCACCGGGCCCCAACGATGTCGTGGTGGCGGTGGACGCCTGCGGCCTGTGCGGAACCGATCTGCACCTGGTCGACGGGGAACTGCCGGTGGTGAGCTACCCGATCACGCCCGGTCATGAGCTGGCCGGGCGCGTGGTGGCCGCGGGCGGCGAGGTCACCAGGCTCGCCGAGGGCGATCTGGTGGCGGTCGAGCCGTCGCTGCCGTGCGGGGAATGCCGGTACTGCCGGGCGGGCAAGGGCAACCTTTGCGAGCCGTGGCGGGCGGTGGGCATCACCTCGCCGGGGGGCGCGGCCGAGTACGTGCAGGTGCAGGCCAAGAAGTGCTACCCGCTGCCGGAGGGCACTCCGGCGACCTCGGCGGCGCTGATCGAGCCGCTGTCCTGCGCGGTGCACGGGCTGGACAAGGTCCCGCACGACCTCACCGACGAGGTGCTCGTCTACGGCGCGGGCACGATGGGGCTGCTGCTGGCGCAGCTGCTCAAGCGGGCCGGGGTGCGGTCGCTGTCCATGGTGGACCGCAGGCAGGACCGGCTGACCGTGGCCGAGTCGATGGGCGCCGACGCGGTGGCCACCGAAGCGGAGCAGCTGGGCAACCCGGACGGCTGGGACCTGGTCGTGGACGCCACCGGTGTGATCGCCGCGATCGAGGACGGGCTCACGCGGGTTCGCAAGGCGGGCACGTTCCTGCAGTTCGGCGTGGCCGATGCGAAGGCGAGCGCGCAGTTCTCCCCGTTCCGGGTCTACAACGAGGAGATCACCATCGTCGGGTCGATGGCCGTGCACAACAGCTTCGACCGCGCGCGGGATCTGCTGGTGGCCGGGGCGGTCGATGCCGGTTCGCTGGTCACCACGACCGCCGGGCTGGCGGACTACTCGACCGCGTTGGAGGAGTTCCGCTCCGGAACCGGGCTCAAGACGCAGGTGCTGCCCTCGGCGTGATCTGCCGCCGCCCGGTCCCCGCGGCCGGGCGGCCCGGCGCGCCCGCCCGGCACAGTCCGGCACCGGCTGAGCCCGAGCGGGTCGAACCGCTGCAGCGACAGCGCCGCGAGCAAGGCCGCACCCACACCGACCGCCACGAACGGCAAGTTGTACATCGCCTGCTCGCCGTCCGGGTA
>NZ_JAFRFW010000210.1:0-9960 GCF_017434145.1 Saccharopolyspora sp.
ACCTGCCCCGCCCGCTGCGCGGTCTTCCCGATGCGGACCGTGCCGCGGTCGCAGCGGTCGTCGACCGGCTTGAGCTGCGCTGAGGAACCGCAGCTCGACGGACGTGGGGCCATCGCCCGGGCTGAGCGCGTGGAGGTTCCGGCGGTTCGCCTGCGAGCGGTAGGCTCCGGCCGTGCAGCATGATCAGATTCGAGGCGCTGACCTGGCGTTTCAGCAGTCCGGCAGCGGTGACCGCGACCTCGTGCTGGTGCACGGCTTCCAGCACGACCACAGGGCGTGGAGCCCGCTGGTCGACCGGCTCGACCAGGAGCGATACCGGTTCACGCGGTTCGACCTGGTCGGCTGCGGCGCGAGCGGACGCCCGGCCACGCCGCAGCGCTGCACGATCGACGAGTACGCCGCCGACCTCACCGCGCTGTGCGACCGGCGCGGCATGGACCGGCCCGTCGTGATCGGGCACAGCCTGGGCGGTGTGATCGCGCTGAGCGCCGCCTTGGAAGATCCCGAGCGGTTCGCCGGGATCGTGCTGGTCGCCCCGTCGTCGACCTCCGGCTTCGACTTCCTGCCCGATGAGGCCAGCTTCGAGGCGCTCGCGCATCCGACGCGGGAGCAGCAGCAAGCGTTCGCCCGCGCAGCGTTCCGCCGCCCACCGCCCGAGGAATACCTGCGCGACCTCATCAGCGCGGTCGAATCGGCGTCGCCGGAACACATGGAGGGCGCGGCCCACGCGATGCGGACGTTCACCCGCCAACCGGACCTCGCCGCCCTGGCAGCTCTGCCGACACTGCTGGTCTGCGGTGATCGCGACAAGCACATACCGCTGCGCAACCACCTCGCCACGCAGCAGGCCATCCCGCGCTGCGGTTTGCAGGTGTACTACGACATCGCGCACGTTCCGTTCGTCGAAACCCCCGACACCTGCGCGGCCGACATCGAACGATTCCTCGCCACGATTCCGTGACCACCGGTTCGGGCCGGAGTCCGCTACGGTTGTGAAACCGAACATCCTGCTTGCCGGGGGAGTGGGCCATGAGGAGCACCATGGGCTGGCAAGCCGACGGCGCCGGGACCGCGTTGCGGCGGGTTCCGCTCGCACGTCGGGAACTGCGGGACGACGACGTCGCCGTGCGCGTGGACTACTGCGGCGTCTGCCATACCGATCTCCACGCCGTCCGCACCGGCAACGGCGAAGTGCCGGTCGTGCCCGGTCACGAGTTCACGGGAGTGGTGACCGACGTCGGGCGTGCGGTCACCCGATTCGCCGCCGGTGACGGGGTGGCCGTTGGCAACATCGTCGACTCGTGCGACGTATGCGCCATGTGCCGGGAAGGGCAGGAGAACTTCTGCCACGAGTTCCCGACCCTGACCTATGGCGGCACCGACCGCCACGACGGAACCACAACGATGGGGGCCTACTCCCGCGAGTACGTCGTCCGCGACCGCTTCGCCTACCCGCTTCCCGCCGGGCTCGATCCCGCGTCCGCGGCTCCATTGCTGTGCGCGGGGATCACCGTCTGGGAGCCGCTGCGGGCCCTCGGTGTCGGGGAAGGCACCCGAGTCGCGGTGGCCGGGCTCGGCGGCCTCGGGCACCTCGCGGTCAAGCTCGCCGTCGCACTCGGGGCGCAGACCACGGTCATCAGCCGATCCGCCGACAAGGCTGACGACGCCCGCCGCCTGGGCGCCCACGACCTGATCGCGTCCACGGACCGACGAGGAATGACCGCGGCTCGGGACAGGTTCGACGTCGTCATCGACACTGTGGCCGTCCCGCACGACGTCGCCCCTTACCTCGGACTCGTGGCCCTGGACGGAACCCTCAGCCAACTCGGGCACCTCGGCTCGGTCACCGTGCAGGTCACCGATCTGCTGATAGGACGCAAGAAGCTCAGCTCGGCGGGTAGCGGGGGCCGTCCCGCGACGGCCGCCATGCTCGAGTTCTGCGCCGAGCACGACGTCACCGCGGACA
Source organism: Saccharopolyspora sp. (assembly GCF_017434145.1). Lineage (NCBI taxonomy): Bacteria > Bacillati > Actinomycetota > Actinomycetes > Pseudonocardiales > Pseudonocardiaceae > Saccharopolyspora > Saccharopolyspora sp. Next base: position 1,967 of record NZ_JAFRFW010000210.1, read on the forward strand.
TCGAACTCGTCCCCTCAACGCGCGTGCGCGAAGCTCTCGACCGCTTGGCGCGCAACGACGTCCGCTACCGCTACGTGCTCGACATGGCCGATCTGACGTCGGCCATCGCGGAACACGCGTGCGCGGCCCCGTGCCAAGCTTGGGCACGGGGGCCGGTTTCGCATCACAAACCGGAGAATTTGGGTCTGTACCGCCCGAATCTCCTTCTGTAGCGCGGTTTCCCGACCGCGCCGACCGCGGACTCACAAGCCGACCATCGACATCCCGGTGGCGTTGTAGCGGTCGCCCTGGACGCCGACCTGGGCGGCGAGGGCGTCGAGGTCGGCCACCTCGTCGGCGGACAGCGCGACCTGCGTGGCCGAGGCGTTCTCGTCGACCCGCTCGCGGCGGCGGGTGCCGGGGATCGGCACGATCCACGGCTGCTGGGCGAGCAGCCAGGCCAGCGCGATCTGGCCGGGTGTGGTCGCCTTGGTCCCGGCGAGGGTTCGGACGTGGGCCACCAGCGCCTCGTTGGCATCGATGTTTTCCGCCTCGAAACGCGGGATCGTGGCGCGGATGTCGCCGGCCGCGAACTCCGTCGAAGCGTTCACGGTGCCGGTGAGGAACCCCTTGCCGAGCGGGCTGAACGGGACGAACCCGATGCCGAGTTCGGCGCACGCGGGCAGCACCTCCGGCTCGGGATCGCGGGTCCACAGCGAGTACTCGCTCTGCACCGCCGTGACGGGGTGCACCGCGTGCGCCCGGCGGATCGTGCCCGCCCCGGCCTCGGAAAGTCCGAAGTGGCCGACCTTGCCCGCGTCCACCAGTTCGCCGACCGCGCCCGCGACGTCCTCGATCGGCACGTCCGGGTCGACGCGGTGCTGGTAGAACAGATCGATCCGGTCGATGCCGAGCCGTTGCAGGGATTCGTCGGCGACCCGCCGGATCTGCTCGGGCCGGGAGTTCGTCCCGTTCATCCGGCCGTCGGTGATGTTCCAGCCGAACTTGGTGGCCAGCACCACCTGCTCGCGAAGCGGTGCCAGCGCTTCGCCGACGAGCTGCTCGTTCACGTACGGGCCGTAGACTTCGGCGGTGTCGATGAAGTCGATGCCCGCTTGCTCGACGGCGTAGCGCAGCACCCCGATCATGTCGTCGCGATCACCGGGGTTGGGCCCGTAGCCCTGCGACATGCCCATGGCGCCGAGACCGACCGCGGACACTTCCAGTCCTTGGCCGAGCGTGCGTGTGTGCACCGGTTTCCTCCTGTGCTGATCTTGCGACGGGCCGAAAGCGCTCAGGCTTCGGGAACGTCGATGGCGAAGTTCTCGCGGTTGATGTCCTCTGGTGCCGGGCCGCCGCGGACACCGGTGTCGAGCGCGTCGATCGCGGCCAGCTGCCCCGCGGTCAGCTCGAAGTCGAACACGTCGAAGTTCTCCGCGATCCGCGACGGCGTCACCGACTTCGGGATGATCTGGCGGCCCTGCTGCACGTGCCAGCGCAACATCACCTGCGCCGGGGTCTTGCCGTGCGCGGCGGCGATCTCGCCGATCGCGGGATCGGCGAGGGTGCTCTTCCCGTACTCGCCGAAGCCGGGGTAGAAGGTGATGCCGCCGATCGGCGACCAGGCTTGATTGCGGATGCCCCGCTCGTCGTCGTAGGCCAGCAGCTCGGACTGGCGGAAGTACGGGTGCACCTCGATCTGGTTGACCGCGGGCACGATCTGCGTCTCGGCCAGCAGCCGGTCGAGGTGGTGCGGCATGAAGTTCGAGACGCCGATCGCGCGGACCCGGCCGTCGGCGTGGAGCTTCTCCAGCGCGCGGTACGCCTGGACGGTCAGGTCGAACTCGCCGGGCAGCGGCTGGTGCAGGATCAGCAGGTCCAGCCGCTCGGTGCCGAGCTTGCCGGTGGCTTTGTCGAAGGCGTGCAGCGTCTTGTCGTAGCCGAAGTCGTTGATCCAGACCTTGGTCTCCAGGAAGACCTCGTCGCGGTCCAGGCCCGAGCGGCGGACCGCCTCGCCGACCTCCCGCTCGTTGCCGTACGCGGCCGCGGTGTCGATGAGCCGGTAGCCGGTCTCCAGCGCCGCCTGCACGGCCGCGGTGGTCTCTTCCGGCTCTGCTTGGTAGACGCCGAACCCGATGGCGGGCAGCACCACTTCGTTGTTCAGCGTGAGGTTCGGAATCGTCATGTCCTCGACGCTAAGCCCGCCACCACCGGCCCGGCAGTGTCCGCAGAGCCGGGTACCGGCAGTACCCCCGTGCCGCCGGGCGCGGGCTCAAGGGCGTCGCGGGCTCAAGGGGTATTGCCGGACCCTCCCTCCCGCGCGCGAGGTGCTTAACCTGGAGGTATGGGCCAGACGGAGCACCGCGCCGAGGTCCGCGAGTTCCTCAGCTCGCGGCGAGCGCGCATCACCCCCGAGCAGGCGGGGCTGCCCGCCTACGGCGGCAAACGCCGGGTCAAGGGCCTGCGCAGGGAAGAAGTCGCGATGCTCGCGGGCGTGTCCGTCGACTACTACGTGCGCATGGAGCGCGGCAACCTCTCGGGCGCTTCCGAGCCGGTGCTGGACGCGCTGGCCCGCGCCCTGCAGCTCGACGAGGCGGAACGGGACCACCTGTTCGCGCTCGCGCGGGCCTCGGGGCAGAGTCCGAAGCGCCGCCGCGCCTCGCCGACCAGCGTGCGGCCGACCGTTCAGCACGTGCTCGACGCGATCACCGAGGCCCCGGCGTGGGTGCGCAACGCGCGCCACGACATCGTCGCGATGAACCGGCTCGCCCGAGCGCTCTACTCACCGGTCCTGGAAGATCCGCGCCGCCCGGCCAACACCACGCGGTTCGTCTACCTGAACCCGGCCGCCCGCGACTTCTTCGTCGACTGGGACCTGATCGCCAACGACGGGGCGGCGATGCTGCGCCTGGAGGCGGGGCGCAATCCGCACGACAAGGAGCTGATCGAGCTGGTCGGCGAGCTGTCCACCCGCAGCGAGGTGTTCCGCCAGCGCTGGGCATCGCACGACGTGCAGTTCCACCGCAGCGGGCAGAAGCGGCTGCACCATCCCGTCGTCGGCCAGCTCGACCTCGACTACGAGTCGATGGAACTGCCCTCCGAACCGGGCCTGACGCTCAACGTCTACACCACGCCGCCGGACACGCCCACCGCCGACGCACTGAAGATGCTCGCCAGCTGGGCCGCGACTCAGGACCTGGTCGAGGACGCGCCCGGCGAGGACGGCTGAGCGGCGCCCGCTCGGGGCGGTGCCGTTACTCGGCGGCGGGCAGTGACTTGCGGACCACGTAAGGCAGCGTTCCGCCGTGCTCGAGGTAGCTGATCTCGCTGTGCGAGTCGAGCCGCAGCCGCAGCCGCAGTTCCCGAACCGCTCCGCCGAGCCGGGTGATCGTCATCGTGACCCGGTTCAGGCCCACTTCGAGTGCGTCCGGGACGTGCAGGTCGAGTTCGTCGCCGGGGTGGAAGCCGTGGTCGTCGGCGGATTCGCCGGGCTCGAACACCAGCGGAAGCACGCCCATGCCGATCAGGTTGCTGCGGTGGATCCGTTCGAAGTTCTCCGCCACCACCGCGCGCACGCCGAGCAGCGACTGGGCTTTCGCGGCCCAGTCCCGGCTGGATCCGGCGCCGTAGTTCCGGCCCGCGATCACTACGAGCGGGATTTCCGCGGCACGACAGGACATCGCGGCGTCGTAGACCGGGCTGACGTGCCCGGCCGAGTCCAGCGCGCGGCCGCCGGATCCGGATTCCTCGGGCAGCAGCCGGTTTTCGACGGCTCGGTTGGTGAACGCGCCGCGCAGCATGACTTCGTGGTTGCTGCGCCGGGTGGAGTACTGGTTGAGATCGCGCGGTCGAGTGCCGCGCTCGCGCAGGTACTCGCCCGCGGCGCTGTCCGCGGGGATCGCACCCGCGGGGGAGATGTGGTCGGTGGTGACGTCGTCCCCGAGCCACAGCAGGACCCGGCCGTTCCGGAAGCCGAGCCCGGCCGGGGGAGTGCGGGAAAGTCCCGTCAGGTAGGGAGGTTTGCGGATGTAGGTGGAGTCCTCGTCCCACGAGAACCTGGTTCCCTCCGGCGCGGGCAAGGCGTGCCAGTGCTCGGTTCCGTCGCGGAGCTTCGCCGTGTTCGCGCGGAAGAGCTCCGGTTGCACGGAGTCGGCCACGACGCGCTGAACGTCCACATCGGACGGCCAAAGGTCCGCGAGGTGCACCGGATCCCCGTCGCGGTCGTGGCCGATCGGGGTGGTGGTGAAGTCGTGCAGCACCGACCCGGCCAGGGCGTAGGCGACCACCAGTGGCGGCGAGGCGAGGTAGGCCAGCGAGATCTTCGGGTTGATCCGCCCGGCGAAGTTGCGGTTTCCGGAAAGCACTGCGGCAGGCGTGAATCCTCGTTCGACCAGCGTGTCCATATTGGACTGCAACGGCCCGGAGTTGCCGATGCAGGTCATGCAGCCGAATCCGGCGACGTGGAAACCGGTGTCGGCCAGCGCCGCGAGCAGTCCGGCCGCGTCGAGGTAGTCGCTGACGACGCGGGAGCCCGGTGACAGCGAGGTCTTCACCCACGGCTTGGCGCGCAGGCCGCGCTCGGCGGCACGCTGGGCCAGCAACCCTGCCTGCACCATCAGCGCCGGGTTCGCGGTGTTGGTGCAGCTGGTGATCGACGCGATCGCGACCGCGCCTGCGGGCACGGGTTCCGCGAAGGACCTCGGTCGCGCGGAACGCACGGGTTCCCCAGCCGGTTCCTCGGAACCCGACGCGGGTTCCGGATTTCCCGCAGCCGCGCGGAAAGTGCCCGGCACGGCCGAAAGCGGGACGCGTTCGTGCGGCAGTCGCGGACCGGCCACGCTCGGTTCCACGGTGTCCAGGTCGATCGTGATCGTCTCGTCGTAGACCGGTTCCGGTTCGGCTCTGGTGCGGAACAATCCCTGCGCGCGCAGGTATTCGGCGACCACTTCGCGGTGCGCCGCGTCCCGGCCGGTGAGCGCGAGGTAGTCCAGCGCGTTCTGGTCGAACGGGAAGAACGCGCAGGTCGCGCCGTACTCCGGAGCCATGTTCGAGACCGCGGCGCGATCGGCCCAGCCGAGACCGGTCGCGCCGGGGCCGACGAACTCCACGAACTTGTCGATCACGCCGTGCGCGCGCAAGACCTCGGTCACCGTGAGCGCCAGGTCGGTGGCGGTCACGCCGCTGCGCAGCCTGCGGAGCAGCCGGACGCCCACCACGGTTGGGAACGGAACGACGACCGGTTCGCCGAGCATCGCGGCCTGCGCCTGCAATCCGCCCACGCCCCAGCCGACGACGCCGATCGAGTTGATCATCGGTGTGTGGCTGTCGGTGGCCACCAGCAGGTCCGGGTGCAGCAGCGGCGCATCTCCCGCCGGGTCGGTCCACACCACGCGCGCCAGCGACTCCATGTTGACCTGGTGGATGATCCCGGTCCCCGGCGGCACCACCCGGAAGTTCTCGATGCTGCGCTCGGCCCACCTGATGAACTCGTAGCGCTCGCGATTGCGCCGGAAGTCGATCAGCAGGTTGCGCTCGGCGGCGTCGGCGGTGCCGTACTCCTCGGCGATGACGGAGTGGTCGACGGTCAGGTCGACCGGGATCGCGGGTTGCAGCAGTGCCGGGTCACCGCCGAGGTCGGCGACGCCGTCGCGCATTCCGGCGAAGTCGGCGAGCGCGGGCAAGCACGTCGTGTCGTGCAGCATGATCCGGTTTGGGTGCAGCGGCACCTCGCAGTCGCCGCGGCGTTCGAGCGCGCGCCGCAGGACCGCCTCCAGCGAACCGGGGGCGCGGCGGGCGACGTTCTCCAGCAGCACGCGGATCGCGTGGGGCAGCGTGGCCAGCTCCCGCTCCGCGGCCAGCTCCAGCAGCGGAACGTACCGATACGCATGCTCTCCAACGGCAAGTTCAGCAGTCCGCGCAGCACCCATACAGAGATTGTACTAAACCGCTAACAAGTACAAAACTCGCTGGAAGTGGCCGCCCCCGCGCCGACACGCCCGTACGCCACCCGAGCAGCCCAGGCGCATTCCGAGTGAACGGAACTTTGGTCCCACTAGATTGGTCGAACGGGCCGTTCACTCGGGAGTTCCGGCGCGGGTGGCGCGGCGCCGACACGCCCGCGCGTCGCGCGATCAGCGGGGGTGCGTTGGGAGTGAACGGAACTTTGGTCCCACTAGATTGGTCGAACGGGCCGTTCACTCGGATTGAGCGGCGGGGATTCGGGTTTTGAGCTCGCGGACCTCGTCGAGGTGCTCGTGCAGGAAGCGGGCCGCGGCCGCGTGGTCGCCGGTTTCCAGCAGATCGAGCAGTTCCAGGTGCTCCCTGGCCTGGCGGACCAGGCGTTGCCGGTCGGTCTGGTGCCGGTACTCGACGAGGCGGCGCACCCGGTTGACCCGGCAGACCGCGTCGAGCAGGTAGGCGTTGCCCGCGCAACCCACGATCATCTCGTGGAACTCGGCGTTGACGCGGAACAGCTCGCCGCGCGGCAGCAGCAGCGCGTCCCCGCGCAGCAACGATTCCTGCTGCTTGCGGTGCAGCGCGAACTTCTCCGCGTCGATCGCGAAACCCGGTTCGCGCACCGCCGCGGGCTCCACGATCATGCGGAAGCGGTAGCTCTGGTCGTGCGCCTGCGCGGTGGACAGCAGCTGCTGGAACGCCCAGCCGCGGCCCGGCCTGCGCCGGATCAGGTCCTCGCGCTCCATGCGCACCAGCACGCGATCGGCCTCCCGCGTCGTGAGGCCGTAGCGGCGGCGTACCTCGGCGGTGGTGAACTCGCCGGCGAACCGGCCGCTGAGGTAGTCGTCCCCGATCCGGAAGTAGGCGTCCTCCTCGTTGTCCGGCCCCGCGGAAAGGTCCACGTGGGCCAATTCGCCGGCGGCGCGGGTGAGGAAGTACCCGCGGTTCGGTTCCTGCGCGACCAGCCCGAGTTCGGCGAGGTAGCCGAGCGCTTTGCGCACCGGCGACCGCGAGATGCCCAGGGCGTCGGCGACCCACTGCTCGCGCACGTGCGCGCCCCGGTCCAATTCGGAGCGTCGAATCAGGTCGACGACCTGCATCGCGATGCTTGGGGGCATGATCTCCTCGCCGATCTGGTCGCCGACCATGCTAATCGGGCGGCTCGGAAACCTGCGCCCGGTCAGGCCGCGGTTCGCCGCGAGCGCCACCGCAGCACGAGCGTGCCGAGCACGGCGACCGCCAGCACCGCGTACAAGCTCACCGCGATGGGACTGTCGAACAGCACGAGCACGTTGCCCTGGCCGACGGCCATCGCCCGGCGCAGCTCCTGCTCCGCCAGCGGCCCGAGGATGACGCCGATCAGCACCGGCGCCAGCGGAACACCGGTGCGGCGCAACAGGAAACTCAGCAGACCGACCAGGTAGACCAGCACGATGTCCGATACCGCCAGCTTCGACGCGTACGCGCCGAGCGTGGCGAACACGGCGATCGCGGCGTACAGGTAGTGCTGCGGGATGCTCAGCAGCTTCGCCCAGACCGGCGCGAACGGCAGGTTCAGCACCAGCAGCAGCACGTTGCCGATGAACAGGCTCGCCAGCAGCGCCCACACCAGCTCGCCCTCGTCCTGGAACAGCAGCGGCCCCGGCTGCATCCCGTACTGCTGGAAGGCACCGAGCATGATCGCGGTGGTGGCCGAGGTGGGCAGGCCCAGCCCGAGCAGCGGGACCAGCGACACCGCGGTGGTCGAGTTGTTCGCGGCCTCCGGCGCGGCGACGCCCTCGATCGCGCCCCGGCCGAACTCCGAACCGCCGCGGCGCCGCGCCAGCCTCCGTTCGTACCCGAGGGACAGGAACGTGGGGATTTCCGAGCCACCGGCCGGGATCGCGCCGAACGGCAAGCCCAGCGCGGTGCCGCGCATCCACGGCAGGAACGACCGGCGCACGTCTTTGCGGTCGAGCCAGGGCCGCCCGGTGTCGATGTCCTGCAGCCGCTGCCCGCTGCGGTTGCGCGCGGCGACGTGCAGGACTTCGCCGATGGCGAGCATTCCGACGGTCACCACG
>NZ_JAFRFW010000211.1:0-1601 GCF_017434145.1 Saccharopolyspora sp.
ACGCGGGCGCCCGTCCCGGCGGCATTCGCGCCCTGGATGGCGGCTCCGGTGCCGCGCAGCGCGCCGCCCGCGCCTTTGGTGCCGACCACGGCGGAGACGACGTTGAAAGTGGCCTGGCCCGCGGCGCGGCCGTTGTGGCCGTTGCCCCACTGGTCGTAGGCGATGATGGACTTGCCGGCGTTGAGCAGCGTGCCGCCCATCTCGCCGCGCTTGAAGCCGGGCAGGCCGACCGACTGGTCCAGCGTCATGCCACCGGGCATCGAGTAGGTGCCGATCGCCAGCGCGAAGGTGCCGAGGCCCTTCCACGCCGCACCGGCCGTCGACCAGCTCCACTGCCCGTCGGAGTAGCCGATCAGCGCGCCGAGGTCGGTGACCATCTGCACGGCACCGTCCTTGATGCCGACGAAGAAGTCCGAGACGTCGCCGAGGATGCCGCCGTCGTGTTCCTCCGGCTTGCCCCACGGCAGCCCCTCGCCGGCCATGGCCGAGTTGAGCTGGTCCTTGGAGTAGCCGAACTCGTTGCCCTCCCGGCGCCCGTCGCCGTTGTCGGCGACGTACCGGGTGCCGCCGTAAGTCGCGTTGATCGCGTTCGCGCAGGCGCGCTGCGCCGCCATCCATTCCGCGACGGCCTCGTTGACCTGCGAGAGGAGCTGGTTGTGCGCGCCGACCTTGCCCTCGTCCTCGCGCCAGTCGTCGTGGCCTTCGACGGAGCCGACGAACGCCCGAGCCTGCGTGCGCAGCGACTCCAGCCGCGCTTTGATCGGCGCGACGGTGTCGGCGTAGGTGGTCAGTGCGTTCGCGACGAGTTCGACGTCGCCGCCGATGGAATCGCTGATCTCGGAGACCGGGCGGGTCGCGTTCAGCAGCTGCCCGGCTTCCGGCGCCTCGTAGACCGCGGCCAGGCCCTGCCAGGTGGAGTGCACGTTCGCACCGGTCGAGCTGAACGACGAGCCGGAGCTGCGCAGCGTGGCGGCGTGCCCGCGCAGCGCCTCCATGTCGCCGGGGATCTGCGGGATCTCGGCGGGGTTGATCACCGCGGGCCTCCGGGCATCCGGGGCTCCGGTGCGGCGCTCGCGCTGCTCTGCGCGTTGGCCGCCATCTCCAGATCACCCTGGACGTACGCCTGGGTGGCGTTGGCCGCACCGGTCATCGCGGCGCCGGTGCGGCTGAACACGAACTGGATGTCGCTGCGCTGCGACTCCGCGAAGCCTTGCAGCGCCTGCCCGACGATCCCGGACGACGCTTCCGCGCCCGCGCCCTGCATCGCCTCGTTGATCGAGCGCACGTGGCTCTCGAACTGCTCGGCCACGCCTTCCACGCGCTGCAGCACGCCCTGCACTCCGGACGGCTGGATGTCCCACCGGCCCACGACGGTTCCCTCCCCAGTTCGCCGGCGTCAGCCGATGCCTTGCACCGCGGAGCGCGCCCGCGACAGTGCGCTGTTGGCGGAGTCGTCGTTCTGGGCCATGGTCTGCTTGAGCAGGTTGATGATCTGGCGGACTTCGGTGGCGGCGGATTTCCAGCGTTGCTCGACGTGGTGGTAGTCGTCGGAGACGCCGTCGGCCTGGAAGTCGGCCATCGCTGCGGCCACGGCCTGGTCG
>NZ_JAFRFW010000212.1:0-8026 GCF_017434145.1 Saccharopolyspora sp.
CGACGCGTCCGGCCAGGTCCGCGGGCACCGGCTGCTGGACCGCACGTGGGGCGCCGAGGGCGGCGAGCTCGGCCCGTCGATGCGGTTGCGCCGCCACGCCATCCACGACAAGTACGCCGAAGTGCTGGAGTCGCTGTACTCCTGACTTGCTCACCACCGAGTGGTGGCAGCCGATCGGCATCGCCGCCGTTGATCACTGATGGTCACCGAAGCGCCACCGGGGGAACCTCGATTCGGTGATCTTTGAGTATTGGTGCGGTTCGGACCGGGAATGTGCCGATACATCTGAGCGGACACTTCCCCGAATCCCCGGAGGCGCACCTGACATGGCTGCCACCAAACTGACCCGCACCCTGCTGCTGACCGCACTGCTCACCGCCACGTCCGTGCCCGCGGGAGTGGCCAACGCGGCCCCGGACGCGGCTGAGCGCAGCGCTTTCACGCTCTCGGTCGGACCCGAGAACGGCGTCGAAACCCCGCGCACGACGCTGCTGAGCTGCGACCCGGCGGGCGGCACGCACCCGCGGGCGGACGCCGCCTGCGCGAGCCTGCGGGACGCGGGCGGGGACTTCCACCGGCTCAGCCAGAACCACGCGGCCACCCCGTGTCCGATGGTGCTCAAGCCCGTCGTGGCGACCGCGCACGGCAACTGGCAGGGCAAGCCGGTGCACTTCCGGCAGGAGTTCGGCAACGAGTGCGTGGCCGCGGCGAAGCTGGGCGCGGTGTACGACTTCTGATCCCGGCGCACGACGACCCCGCGCAAGGCTTTCGCGCGGGGTCGTTCGTGTGTGCGGCACCACTACTCGACCGACTGGCCACACTGGACGTATTACCGTGACGGCATGGCCGCAGAGCAGCACGAATCCGCCGGGAGACCGGACGGGCAACGGGAATCGTCCGCTTCTCGGTGGCCGCAGCGGCTCTACGGCACGGGCACCGAACCCGATCCCCGCTTCACCCTCGCCAACGAGCGGACGTTCCTGGCGTGGATCCGGACGGCGCTGGCGCTGATGGCGGCCGGGGTCGGCGTGGAGGCGTTGAACGCCGCGGCCGCGACGCAGAGCCCGCTGCGCACCGCCCTTGCGGTGTTGCTGCTGCTGGCGGGGGTCGTGTGCAGCGTGGCCGCGTTCGGGCGCTGGGTGCGGCTGGAGCGCGCGTTGCGCACCGGCGCACCGCTGCCGTCGCCGAAGCTCGCGCCGTTCATCGGCTACGGCCTCGGCGCGATCGGCGTGGCTTCGTTCGTCCTGCTGCTGATCACCGGGTTCTGAGCGTGCCGCACGAGGAGCCCTGGGATCCCGGTTTGCAGGTCGAGCGCACCACGCTCGCGTGGTTGCGCACGATCATGGCCTTCGTCGCCGGGATGGCGGTGCTGCTGCGGCTGATCGCGCACCGCAGCGCAGTGGCCGCCGCGGTGTCCGCTGCGGTGTTCCTGCCGGTGGCAGCAGTGATCGCGTTCCTGGCGTGGCGCCGCCACCGGCGGGCCGAACGCAACCTCCGAGCGGACGAGCCGCTCCCCGACGGAGTGCTGCACGCCGGCGTGACCGCTCTGTCCCTGGTGGCCGCAGCCACCGCACTGGCCTACGCGCTGATCCTGTAGCGGACCGCCGCGGTTTTTCCGCGGACCATCCAGCGGAACCGCTGGCCTGCGGTGAACGACCCGCCCCCGAAGGCTCAGCACTCGATCACGTTCACCGCGAGACCGCCGCGGGCCGTCTCCTTGTACTTGACCTTCATGTCCCGGCCGGTGTCGCGCATCGTGCGGATCGCCCTGTCCAGCGAGACGACGTGGCTGCCGTTGCCGCGCAAGGCCATCCGCGCGGCCGTGACCGCCTTGACCGAGGCGACCGCGTTGCGCTCGATGCACGGAACCTGAACCAGACCGCCCACCGGATCGCAGGTGAGACCGAGGTTGTGCTCCACCCCGATCTCCGCGGCGTTCTCCACCTGCCCCGGCGTCGCGCCGAGCACTTCGGCGAGCCCGGCGGCGGCCATCGAGCACGCCGAACCGACTTCGCCTTGGCAACCGACCTCGGCACCGGAGATCGAAGCGTTCTCCTTGAACAACACCCCGATCGCCCCGGCCGCGAGCAGGAAGCGCACGATGCCGTCCTCGTCGGCGCCCGGCACGAACCGCGCGTAGTAGTGCAGCACCGCGGGCACGATCCCCGCTGCACCGTTGGTGGGCGCGGTCACGACCCGCCCGCCCGCGGCGTTCTCCTCGTTCACCGCCAGCGCGAACAGCGTGAGCCATTCCATCGGGTCGTCCCGCTCGGTCAGGCTCGCCCGCAGCGTCGCCGCGCGTCTGCGCACCTTGAGCCCACCGGGCAGCACCCCGTCGTTGCGGGAGCCGTTTTCCACGCACTCCTGCATGACCGACCAGATGTGCAGCAGTCCCGCGCGCACCTGTTCCTCGGATCGCCAGGACAGCTCGTTGGCCAGCATCACGTCGCTGATCCGCGCGCCGGATTCCGAGCACTGCTCGAGCAGTTGCGCACCGGTGCTGAACGGGTGCCGCAACGGGGTCTCGTCCGGTTTGATCCGGTCCGCGCCCGTGGCGTCCTCGTCCACGACGAAACCGCCGCCGACCGAATAGAACACCGCTTCGCGCAGCGGGCCGGACTCGCCGAGCGGCCCGTGCGCGCTGAAGCGCATCCCGTTCGGATGCAACGGCAAGGATTTGCGCCGGTGCATCACCAGATCCTTGTCGGGGTCGAACCGGACCTCGCGCGCACCGTTGAGCAACAAGCCGCCGCCGGAACGCACCTCGTCCATCCGGTGCTCGACCGAGGACGGCTCGACGGTCTCCGGGTCGTGGCCTTCCAGCCCGAGCAGCACCGCCTTCGGGCTGCCGTGGCCGTGCCCGGTCGCGCCCAGCGAGCCGAACAGCTCGGCCCGCACCCGCACCACCTGGTCGAGCAGCCCGTCGCGGTGCAACCCCGCGACGAACCGGCCCGCCGCCCGCATCGGGCCGACGGTGTGCGAGCTCGACGGCCCGATGCCCACCGAGAAGAGGTCGAAGACACTGATCGCCATGGCCTGCCCCTTCCGGCCTGGCTCGGCTACTCGCCGCTGGTGAACGCGGCGTATTGCTCGGCGGTGAGCACAGCACCGGTGCTCTCCGCACGCACTTCGAGCAGCCAGCCGTTGCCGAACGGGTCGGCGTTGACCGCCGCCGGGTCGTCCACGACGGCCTCGTTGACCGCTACGACCTCACCGGTCACCGGGGCGTACAGGTCGCTGACGGACTTGGTGGATTCCAGCTCGCCGCAGGACTGGCCGGATTCGATGCGTTCCCCGGTCTCCGGGAGCTGCACGTAGACGATGTCGCCGAGCGCTTCAGCCGCGTACGGCGTGACACCGATGCGGACCACGTCACCGCGGTCCTCGATCCACTCGTGCTCTTCGGTGTAGCGCAGCTGCTCGGGCAGGGACATGGAGGCTCCTGAAGGGCGTCGTGGGCACAGTCGTGCCCGGGTCCTGGGCCTCCCCCTCTGTTGCGGAACCTGAGAGCTTCACCGCCGCAGGCGGCTTGCACCGTGGGTGCGGCGCCGGAGCGCGCGCTTTCCAGAGTCGCCTCGCCCGAGCGGTCATGGTGCCTGAGAGTTTGCGGGGAGAGTTTGCTCCTTCGGCGCCCTGCTGCGCAGGGTCTCTCCCGCCCGGGTTCTGCGGCGGTATGCGGTTGTCGCGTGTGCGGCAACGATAAACGCACCGCTGCGGCTGGCAAAGCCCCTCCCACCGGACCGGGCACGCCCGATGGTCGGTGCGCAGGTGCCGCCGAACGGCGCTAGCCACCGCGAGATTGGTTCAACCACCCTGGTCGGGAACCGATCGACGGGAGGTTCCGGTGCGCGGAACTCGCAGGTCAAAGCTTGCTGCGCTGGTGTTGTCGGCGTTCGCGCCGGGTCTCGTGCTCGCGCCTGCGGCGCACGCCGAGCCGTCGGTCGGCGTGTGGCTGACCACTCAGGACGGCAGGCAGCTCCTCGCGCGACAGCCGGACGCCGAGTTCGGCTCGGGCGGCGGGCATCGCACGATCACCGTCGATCCGGGCGAGACCCACCAGACCATGACCGGGTTCGGTGCGGCGCTGACCGACTCGTCGGCGGCGTTGATGAACGCCTCGCCGCGGCGCGACGAACTGCTGACCGAGCTGTTCGACCAGCGCGAGGGCATCGGGCTGACCGCGGTGCGGCAGGTGATCGGCGCCTCGGACTTCGCGCGCGAGGTCTACAGCTACGACGAGGTGCCTCCGGGCCAGGACGACTACGACCTGTCCGAGTTCTCCATCGCGCACGACGAGGCCGACATCCTGCCGCTGCTGCGGCGCGCGAAGGAACTCTCGCCGGAGCTGAACACGGTCGCCACGCCGTGGAGCGCGCCGGGCTGGATGAAATCCGGCGGCTCGATGATCGGCGGCGAACTGCCCGCGCAGAACTACCAGGTGTTCGCCGACTACCTGGTGAAGTTCGTGCAGGCGTACCAGCGGGCTGGTGTGCCGATCGATGCGCTGACCCCGCAGAACGAGCCGCTGAACACGCAGGAGTCCTACCCGGGCAGCCCGATGGCACCGGACGCGCAGGCCGCGTTCGTCCGCAACGACCTCGGGCCGAAGCTCGAGCAGGCCGGGCTGGGGACCGAGGTGTTCGCCTACGACCACAACTGGGACGACGTCGACTACCCGAACCAGGTCCTCGATGCCGCCGCGCAGTACACCGACGGCGCGGCGTTCCACTGCTACGGCGGCGACCCGTCGGCGCAGTCCGCGGTGCACGAAGCGCATCCGGACGCCGAGATCCACCTGACGGAGTGCTCCGGCACCGAATCAGCCGACCCCGCGAACACCTTCCGCGACACATTGGCCTGGCAGGCCGACAACCTGATCATCGGCGGCACCCGCAACCACGCGAGCAGCGTGCTGCTGTGGAACCTGGCGCTGGATCCCGCGCACGGGCCGGTCCTGGACGGCGCCTGCACCGACTGCACGGGAGTGACGACCGTCGATGGCGGGGACGTGCGCTACAACGCGGAGTACTACGCGCTCGGGCACGCCAGCAAGTTCGTGCGGCCGGGGGCTGTCCGGGTCGGCTCGAACGACCTCGGCGAAGTCCGCAACGCCGCGTTCCGCAACCCCGACGGCTCCATCGCGCTGATCGCGCACAACCCGACCGGTGGCGAGCAGACCTTCACCGTGTCCGCGCAGAACCGCGCCTTCGACTACACGTTGCCCGCGGGCGGGCTGGCGACCTTCAGCTGGCCGGGCTGAGCCCTTCGCGCGGCGCGTCCACCGCGCCGATGGCACCGCGGCGACGAGCACGGGCGCGGCGTCCCGGCGGAGGATGGTGGCAGCCACGCGGAAGGGAGCACGGGTGAAGATCGCGGTGCCGCAAGAGATCAAGAACCACGAGTACCGAGTGGCGTGCACCCCGGCAGGCGTGCACGAGCTGCGCGCGCACGGCCACGAGGTGTTCGTGCAGGCCGGCGCGGGGTCCGGCTCGTCGATCCCGGACGAGGACTACCTCGCGGCGGGGGCGGAGCTGGTCGGTTCGGCGGACGAGGCGTGGGCAGCGGGCGAGCTGGTGCTCAAGGTGAAGGAGCCGGTTCCGGAGGAGTACCCGCGGCTGCGCGAGGGGCAACTGCTGTTCACCTACCTGCACCTGGCCGCATCGGCCGAGCTGACCGGGGCGCTGATGCGCGCCGGGGTCACCGGCATCGCCTACGAGACCGTGCAGGCATCCGGCGGGAACCTGCCGCTGCTGGCGCCGATGAGCGAGGTCGCAGGCAGGCTGGCCCCGCAGGTCGGCTCCTACGCGCTGCTGCGTCCCAGCGGCGGGCGGGGTGTCCTGCCCGGCGGTGTTCCCGGAGTGGCGCCCGCGCGGGTCGTGGTGATCGGCGGCGGGGTCGCGGGGCTGAATGCCGCGACCGTCGCGCTCGGCATGGGCGCGGACGTGGAACTGCTGGACACCAACGTCGACAAGCTGCGCGACATCGACCGCGACTACCGCGGCGGCATCCGCACCGTGGCCTCGAACCGGTACACCGTGGAATCCGCGGTGCAGGCGGCCGACCTGGTGATCGGCGCGGTGCTGATCCCCGGCGCGAAAGCCCCGAAGCTCGTCTCGAACGAGCTGGTGTCGCGGATGAAGCCGGGCAGCGTGCTGGTGGACGTGGCGGTCGACCAGGGCGGTTGCTTCGCCGATTCGGAGCCCACCACGCACGACGCCCCGACCTACCGGGTGCACGACTCGTTGTTCTACTGCGTGGCCAACATGCCGGGCGCGGTGCCGAACACCTCGACGCACGCGCTCACCAACGTGACGCTGCCGTACGCGCTGCGCATCGCCGATCACGGGTGGCGCGCGGCGTGCGCGGCGGACCCGGCGCTGGCGGGCGGGCTGAACACGCACGGCGGGAAGCTGGTGAACGCAGCGGTCGCGGAGGCGCACGACCTGCCGCTGACAGATCCGTCCGCGGTACTGGACTGACGGGGGTACTGGACTGACGGGGGCGAGAACCCCGGAGCGCTGCACGGAACGTATGGGGCGGCCCGCTCAACCGGCCTGGGGGTCACCGGGAGCGGGCCGCCAACACCAGTGTAGGCCACGAACGCCTGATTTCCGACGACGCGGAGCGCGTCGGCGACTCGAATCGGCAGCCGAATCGATAACCACCCGAAGGAGTGAGTTCGACGCGTCCGGGTGCAGCTCGGCCGGACACCTGCCGATGGGAGGGCGCGAAGATCGGCCGCGGGCGCCCGCGCTCGGCGTACCGGCCGCGACCCGGCCGGACGCGAAGGGCCGACGATCGGGCCCGAGAATACGGGGGAGCCCACCGTGGACGAGGCGAAGATGCGCGAGGCCGTCCTGGACCGGCTGGCGCGACTGGACCGAGTGGCCGCCGACGGCGGCGCCGAGGCCCTGCTGCCGGTGACGCGTTCCGAGCTGCGCCGCCTCACCGAAGGTCTCCGCGCGCTGTTGGCCCGGCACCAGCCCGATCTCGACGGTCACTGCCCTGCCTGTTCGGGAACGCTGCGCAGCCGGCGGTGGCCGTGCGAGGTGTGGCTGGTGGTGCACCGCCAGCTCATCGGCGACCGGTCCGGGCAGGCGACGGCCGAACCCGCCCCGCAGTTCCCGCCGCCCGAGCACGACCCCGAGCAGGACGCCGGGGATGCCGCGGACTCCGGCGAGACCGGCGAGATCCCGATTTGGCCGCAGTGGCACGACGACGAAACCGGCGAGCCCGGCACCGCATCGCCGGGGCCGGAGTTCACCGCGCTCGCGCACGATCCGCGCCCCCACCGCTTCCCGCCGGTCGGCGGTCACCTGGAGTTCGACCGGGTGCCTCGCAGCCGCACCGCCGCGTCCGGCGCGGAGCGGCAAATCTCCTGGCCACCGCACCGCGGCGGCTGACCCGCCCACGCCTGGACGATCACCGCTGCACCGTCAGGCAGGATGGTGGCCGCGCCGAGCACCGGCGCGCCAACGGCGACGATGGAGGAGCGTGTGCACGACGGCAGCGGCCGGATCCTGGTGCAGCACCTGAGCAAGAACTTCGGCCAGGTCGGCGCGGTCCGCGACCTCAGCTTCGCGGTCGAGCCCGGGGTGGTGACGGGGTTCCTCGGACCGAACGGTTCCGGCAAGACGACCACGCTGCGCATGGTGCTCGGGCTGGTGAACCCCACCGAGGGCTCGAGCACGATCAACGGGGTGCCGTTCGCGCAGCTGCGCAACCCCGCCACCGTGGTGGGCGCGGTGCTGGAGGCGCAGAGCTTCCACCCGTCGCGCACCGCGCGCAACCACCTCCGCGGCTACGCCGCGGCGATGAACGTGCCGGACCAGCAGGTCGACCACGCGCTGGAACTCGTCGGGCTCACCGGCGCCGCGGGCCGCGCCGCGGGCGGGTTCTCGATGGGCATGCGGCAGCGGCTGGCGCTGGCCACCGCGCTGCTGGGCGATCCGCAGGTGCTGATCCTGGACGAACCGGCCAACGGCCTCGACCCGGAGGGCATCGCGTGGTTGCGCAGCTTCCTGCG
>NZ_JAFRFW010000213.1:0-11848 GCF_017434145.1 Saccharopolyspora sp.
ACCGGCTCGAGGCGGAGCGGGACGCGGTGCGCGAGCAGCTCGATGCCGCTTTCGCCGAAAGCACCGCCTCCGGCGACGACTCCGCGATCGCGGCGGCCAGAGCCGACGCCGCTGAGCTGGCGTTGCGCGCGGCAGGTGCGGTCGTCACCGCCGCGGGCAGTTCCGCGCTGCTGGCGGGCGCGCACGGCCAGCGGCTGGTGCGGGAGGCCACCTTCACGCTCGTCGCGGCGTCCCGACCGGCGATCAAGGACGGCATCCTGACGCGGCTGGCGGGCGATTCGGGGTGATCTCCACGCATCGCCGGGTTTCCTGACCGTTTCCCGCGGCGGTTCGTCCGGTGCGCGTCGCCGACAACCGCGACGGCCGCAGGTGTCCGACACCCGGCACGGCGGAATCGCCCGAGTCGTCCACTGTGGACGTACGGGCTACCGCCGGTGCTCGTCGGCGATGCTCGCCAGCACCTCGACCGCGTCCGACCAGGCCTGCTCGTCCAGCCCGGCATGGGTGGTGATCCGCAGCCGCGAGATCCCGTCCGGCACCGACGGCGGCCGGAAGCAGCCCACCCGGACTCCGCGAGCGCGCGCCGCTGCCTGCGCGGCGACCGCGACCTGCGGCGACGGCATCGGCACCGAGAGCACCGCGCCCGCCGACGACCGCACGCCGAGCCGCTCGGCCAGCTCGCCACTGCGCCGGTGGATCCATGACGGGAGGTCCGGCCGCTCCCGCAGCACGTGCAGCGCGGCCTGCGCACCCGCGGCGGGAGCCGGTGCCAGGCCGGTGTCGAAGATGAACGGGCGGGCGACGTTCGTGACGTGATCGATCAGCGCGACCGAGCCGAGCACCGCACCGCCCATCGCGCCGAGCGACTTGGACAACGTCGCGGTCACCACCACCCGCGGATTCCCGGCCAGGCCCTGCGCATGCACCAGCCCGCGACCGCCGGGCCCGGCGACACCGAGCCCGTGCGCCTCATCGACGACGAGCAGCGCGTCGTGCTCGGCGCAGACCGCGGCCAAGTCCGCGAGCGGCGCCGCGTCGCCGAGCACCGAGAAGACCGACTCGGTCAGCACGATCGCGCGCCGGTCACCGGCCTCGGCCACTGCGGCCCGGAACGCGGCGACGTCGTTGTGCGGGACCACCTCGATCGCCGCCCGGGACAGCCGCGCCGCGTCGATCAGCGAGGCGTGCACGTGCGCGTCGGAGACGATCAGCGTCTGCTTGTCCGCCAGCGCGGTCACCGCGGAGAGGTTGGCGTGGTATCCGGTCGAGAAGACCAGCGCAGCCTCGCGTCCGGTGAACTCGGCGAGTTCGCGCTCCAGCTCGGCGTGCAGCGTGGTCGTACCGGTGACCAGCCGGGAGGCGCCGGCGCCCGCACCCCACTCCAGTACCGCGTCCGCGGCCGCCCGGCATACCTCGGGATGGCGGCTCAAGCCGAGGTAGTCGTTGCCCGCGAGGTCGATGAAGTCTTCGTCGGACGCCCGCGGCCGCAACGTGCGCTGCAAACCGGCGTCCTCGCGCACGCTGCGCCGCTCGGCGAACCACTGCGGCCAGCCGTTCATCGGTCAGGCGTTGGGCACCACGGCGGTGCCCGCCCCGCGGCGGCGGATCGCCGGATCGACCGGAGCTGCGGACCGCTGGGCCAAGTCCTCCTCGGATCCGAGCACGACGAAACCGTTGTCCCGGATCATCTCTAGGTCCGCTTTCGCCTCCTGGCCCTCCGAGGTGAGGTAGTCCCCGAGGAAGATCGAGTTGGCGACGTGCAGCGCGATCGATTGCAGCGAGCGCAGGTGCATCTCGCGGCCGCCCGCGATCCGCACCTCCCGGTCCGGGCAGACGAACCGCGCCATCGCCAGGATCTTCACGCAGTGCGCGGGCGTGAGCTCCCAGGTGTTCTCGAACGGGGTGCCGTCGAACGGCATCAGGAAGTTGACCGGGATCGAGTCGGAATCCAGCTCCCGCAACGCGAACACCGCCTCGACCAGTTGCTCGTCGGTCTCCCCCAGCCCGGCGATCAGACCGGAGCACGGCGAGAGGCCCGCTGCCTTCGCCTTCTCAACGGTGTCCACGCGGTCGGCGTAGGTGTGCGTCTGCACGATGTTCGCGTGGTTGCTCTCCGCGGTGTTGATGTTGTGGTTGTAGGCGTCCACACCGGACTCCTTGAGGCGCTCGGCCTGCTCGTCCTTCAGGAAGCCGAGGCAGGCGCAGACCTCCACATCGGGGTGCTCGCCCTTGAGCGCGCCGACCATCTCGGTGACCTTGTCGATGTCCCGATTGGACGGTCCGCGGCCGGAGGCGACCAGGCACACCCGGCCCGCTCCGCCCTGCAACCCGGCCCCGGCCTGCTGCAACGCCTCGTCGGTGGACAGCCACGAGTACTTCAGGATCGGCGCGTCCGAGCCGAGCGCCTGCGAGCAGTAGTTGCAGTTCTCCGGGCACATCCCGGATTTCAGGTTGACCAGGTAGTTCACCTTCACCGTGTTGCCGAAGTGCGCGCGGCGCAGCCGGCCCGCTGCGGCCACCACGGACATCAGTTCGGCGTCGTCGGCACGCAGCACCGCGAGCGCATCTTCGGGCGTGGCGGGGGTTCCGCCGAGGACGCCATCGGCGAGCTGCTGGAAGGTGGCGCGCATCGCTTCTCCCGGTGTCGGAGGACAGCAACCTGAACAGCGTTCAGCTGAACGGTGTTCAGGGTAGGATGGCGGGATCGACCGGTCAACCGGGGAGGGTTCGGGTGCGCTACCACCGCAGCGACGTCGTGGACCGCGCGATCGCGGTGCTGGACGAATACGGCCTGGAATCGCTGACGATGCGCCGGCTCGCCACCGAGCTCGGCGTGCAACCGAGCGCGCTGTACCACCACGTGCCGAACAAGCAGACGCTGCTGACCGCGGTCGCCGACGAGATCGTGGCCCGGGGCAAGCGGCCGCGGCGGGCCGCGGAGTGGGACCGGCGCGTGGTCGAGCTCTGCGGCGAGCTGCGGGACGCGATGCTCGCCTACCGGGACGGCGCCGAAGTGGTGCTCACCGCGCACACCTTCGGGCTCGGCGCCGGCGAGCCCGCGGGCCAGCTGCGCGCGGCGCTGCGCGACGGTGGCCTTCCGCAGGACGTGGTCGACGTCGCCACTCGCGCCCTGCTGCACCTCGTGTTCGGGCACACCGCGGAGGAGCAGACCGCGCTGCAGGCCGCCAGCGCCGGGGCGATCGACCGGGAACCCGCCAGGGCGTCCGACTTCGAGCAGGGCCTCGAACTCGTGCTGGACGGCCTGCGCTCCCGGGTGAACGGTTAGCGGCGACGTGCACCCTCGTCGCCCCGGCGCAGCACCCACCGGGACGACGAGGGTTTCTTGAAGCGGCGCAGCCGCTTGCGCCCACCACCTGAGCAACCGGCACCGCCGCGGGTTCTCAGGCGTCGTCTCGCGAGGACAGCGCCGACGCCGCGTAGGGCGCTACGTCAGGAGGCGATCCCGCAGCGAGACGGCGCCTGAGGTTCCGCCACCCGCCCCGCTACGCAAACCCTTCAAATATTCCGAAAATCACGCGCCGATGGTGGCGGTGTCGATGTCGAAGCGGTAGCGGACGTCGCTGTTCTCGACCCGCTCGTAGGCGGTGTTGACCTGGTCGGCGGAGATCAGCTCGATCTCCGCGCCGATGCCGTGCTCGGCGCAGAAGTCCAGCATCTCCTGGGTCTCCGGCAGCCCGCCGATCATCGATCCGGCCAGCACCTTGTTGCCCGCCAGCAGCGAGAAGGCGTTGTAGGACAGCGGTTCGCCGGGCGCACCGACGTTGACCATCGCGCCGCCGACGCGCAGCAGCCCGAGGTAGGCGTCGACCGGGAGGTTCGCCGAGACCGTGTTCAGGATCAGGTCGAAGCGCCCGCGCAGGGTCTCGAAGGTCGACTCGTCGGCGGTGGCGAAGTAGTCCTGCGCGCCGAGCTTGAGCCCGTCCTCCTGCTTCTTGAGGCTCTGGCTGAGCACCGTCACCTCGGCGCCCATCGCCGCGGCCAGCTTCACCGCCACGTGCCCGAGCCCGCCGAGACCGATCACGGCGACCCGCTTGCCGGGCGCGGCTCCCCACTGGCGCAGCGGGGAGTAGGTGGTGATGCCTGCGCACAGCAGCGGAGCGGCGACGTCGAGCCCGATGCCGTCCGGGATCCGGCAGACGAAGGCGTCCTTGACCACGACCTGCTTGCTGTAGCCGCCGTAGGTGTTCTCGCCGTCGAAGCCGACGCCGTTGTAGGTCTGCACGTTGCCCTGGACGCAGAACTGCTCGGTGCCCTGCTGGCAGTACTCGCACTCGCCGCAGGAGTCGACCATGCAGCCCACGCCGACCCGGTCGCCGACCTGGTACTTCGTCACGTCCGAGCCGACCGCGGCGACCACGCCGGCGATCTCGTGGCCGGGCACCATCGGGAAGATGCCCTCGCCCCAGTCGCCCTTGGCCTGGTGGATGTCGCTGTGGCAGATGCCCGCGTAGGCGATGTCGATCAATACGTCGTCCGGACGCAGATCACGTCGCGCGATCGTCGTCGGCGCGAGGGGTGCCCCCGGCGTCGGCGCGGCGATAGCGTGCGTGGTCGTGCTCATGAACCCTCCAAGGAACAGCTCTGCGAAGGGCTCGCGTGAGAGCCCTCTTACATCAATACATAGCGGCACGGCCACTTATTCCGACCGGAGGACGTGATCCACGGCATGGGCGGCAAGTACCACCACGGCGACCTGCGGGCCGCGCTCGTGCGCAGTTCGCTGGAGCTGATCGCCGAACGGGGCGTGGCCGGTTTCTCGGTCGCCGAGGCGGCCCGGCGGGCCAACGTCAGCCCCGGCGCGCCGTACCGGCACTTCCCGGAACGCGAGAGCCTGCTGGCCGCCGTCGCCACCACGACCGCCCAGCTGCTCACCGAGCGCGTGCAGCACGCCGCCGAGCAGCACGAGGACGCCGCGGACGCGCTCGCCGCCGCGGCCGGGGCCTACACCGAGTACCTGATCGAACGCCGCGCCGGGATGCACCTGATCTACGCCGACGGCCTGCACGGTCCCCGATACGCCGAGCTGTACGAGCAGACCCGGCGGCTGACCGACCAGTTCCTGCTGCGCTGCCTGGAGGTTTCGGCCACGCCGCCGGACGCCCTGGAGCTGATGGAGCAGCTGTTCACCCAGGCGCACGGCTACGGCATGTTCTGGCTCGACGGCGTCTTCGCCAAGCACGGCTACTCCGCGGAACTGGTCGTGCGCAAATCCACCCGCGCAGCCCGCAGCGCGATCGACGGGCATCGGCTCGCGGGGGACCCGAGCCGTCTTTAGGTCGTCACTAAGGAGTTTTTCCAGAAAGGTCTGCGTGGCGGTGCCGGTAGCGGAACCTCAGCGCCTTCCTCGCTCCGGGATCGATTTCTGACGTAGCACCCTACGCGGCGAAATCGCTGTCCTCGCGAGGAAGCCGCTGAGAACCCGCCGCGGTGCCGGTTGCTTTCATGGCCACTGCTCAGCGGCTACGCCGCTGACAAGACAAGACCAAAGATCGTACTGAAACGAAGTGCCGCCGGTCAGTCCCGCTCGGCCGCGCTGATCGCCTCGGTGGACCCCTGGCGTTGGCGGTTGGCCACCAGCCGCGGGCCGGCCGACGCACCGCTGCGGTCCATCCGGCCCGCGATCAGCGCGAAGGCGAGCCCCACGAGCGTGAGCACCACGCCGATGATCGCGGGCGAGGTGTAACCGAACCCGGCGCTGATCCCGACGCCGCCGAGCCACGCCCCGCCCGCGTTGGCGAGGTTGAACGCCGAGTGGTTCGAGGCGGCGGCCATCGTCGGCGCGTTGCCCGCCTTCTGCATGATCAGCACTTGCAGCGGGGCGGTCACGCCGAACCCGGCCGCTCCCAGCACCACCGTCATCAGCACCGCCGACCACGCGGTGTGCACGGCGAAGCTGAACACCAGCAGCACGACCGCAAGCGTGGCCAGCGCACCGTAGATCGTCGGCCGCAGCGCCCGATCGCCCAGCGGCCCCACCACGAGCGAGCCCGCGGTCATGCCGACGCCGAACAGCGCCAGCACCACCGGCACCGCGGACTCGGGCAGCCCGGCGAGCCCGGTCATCATCGGCGAGATGTAGCTGTAGACCGCGAACACGCCCGCGAAGCCGAACACGCCGGTGACCAGGCCGAGCACCACCTGGCGCGTGCCGAGGGCGGACAGCTCGCGCTTGAGGCCGATCCCCTGCGGCATCGGCACGCTCGGCACGAACGCCAGCACTCCGAGCACGGCCAGCGCGCCGATCGCGGCCACCACCAGGAAAGCCGCCCGCCAGCCGAACAGCTGCCCCAGGAACGTGCCGCCGGGAACGCCGACGATGTTGGCGACGGTCAGCCCGAGCAGCACGCGCGCCACCGCCGTCGCCTGCTTCGCCGGTCCCACCAGGTGCGCGGCGACGAGGGTTCCCGCGCCGAGGAAGGCGCCGTGCGGGAGCCCCGCCAGCATCCGTGCGGCGAACACGGTCCCGTACCCGGGCGCGAACGCGGTGGCGAGGTTGCCGAGCGCGAAGATCCCCAGGAACAGCACCAGCGCGTTCTTGCGCGGCAACCGGGTGCTCAACGCCGTGAGCAGCGGTGCGCCGAGCACGACGCCGAGCGCGTAGGCGGAGACCAGGTTCCCCGCGTCGGCGACCGGGATGGACAGCCCTGCCGCCACTTGCGGCAGCAGCCCCATGATCACGAATTCGGTGGTGCCGATGGCGAACGCGCCCAGGGCGAGCGCGAGCAACGCCGGAGCCATAGAACATGACCTTTCACGACGGGATGAGATCGGGAAGCGGCGGCACGACACCGGGCCGACCACGCGGCACCCGCCCTGGCGCTCGGGCGATCGGGACCGACCGCGGAGCAGCTCTTTAGCACGTGCTAAATCCAGGGTTCCAGTCGATCCGCGCGGCCTTCAAGCCACGCCCCTGTGATGTGACTCGCGAGCACTCGCGGCAACGGCGACGAGTACCCTGCCGGTGACCGCGCGGCCGTCCGGAGCGACAAGTCAGCAGCGGCCGGTCGGACGGGTCGGCCAGGAGGAACGGGAATGCCAGGTCCGCAGGACCGGAACACCGCCCGTGGCAAGCGCCCCACCATGGCCGATGTCGCAGCCGAGGCGGGAGTCTCGCGCCAGACCGTCTCGCTGGTCCTCGGCGACAAGCCGGGGCCGAACCCCCGCACCAGGCAACACGTCCTGCGCGTCGCCGAAGACCTCGGTTTCCACGCGGACATCGCCGCCCAGCTGCTGCGCCGCGCACGCAGCCGCCAGCTCGGCGTGCTGTTCACGCTGGGGCATTCGCTGGACCCGCACGTCGTGGAAGCGCTCTACGCCGCGGCTTCCCGGCTCGACTACAGCATCGTGCTCAGCGCGATCCTGCCCAGCCGCAACGTGCGCCACACCGTCGACGAGCTGCTCGGACTGCGCTGCGAAGCGCTGATCCTCATCGGGCTGGCCGTGGAGGCGCCCGCGCACCTCGGCCGGATCGCCGAGCGCATTCCCGTGGTCGAGATCGGCCAGCACACCGGCGCCGCCGGGATCGACAGCGTGCGCACCGATGACACCGAAGGCGCTCGGCTGGCCGTCGGCCACCTCATCGGCCTCGGACACCGCAAGATCGCGCACGTCGACGGCGGAACGCTGCCGGGAGCCGCGCAACGCCGCGACGGCTACCGCGCGGTCATGCGCGAGCACGGGCTCGACGCGCACATCGAGGTCCTGCCCGGCGACTACACCGAGGAGTCCGGAGCCGACGCGGCACGGGAACTGCTCAGCAGGCGCGACCTGCCCACGGCGGTCCTGGCGGGCAACGACCTGTGCGCCGGCGGCTTGATCACCACGCTGCTGCGGGCCGGGGTCCACGTCCCCGGCGACATCTCCGTGGTCGGCTACGACGACAGCCACAGCGCCGGTCTGTCCTATGTGGACCTCACTACGGTGCACCAGGACACCGGCCGGATGGCGGAGTTCGCCATCCGCTCCTGCACCGAACGCCTCGACGAGCAACGCGCCACGAGCACCGACGTCGTGCTGACTCCCGAACTCACGGTGCGCGGCAGCACGAGCCCACCCCGCGCAACGGACTGATCCGGGCGCTCAGGAGTCAGCCGGGGACTCAGGGGCCGGTCGGGCGCTCACCGATCGACCGGGCGCGCTCAACCGAGCGCCAGCAGCTCGCCCGCGACCCTGGCGTCGGTGACCAGCCCGTGGATCAGCCCGGAGCGGATCGCGGCGAGCACCGCCTTGATCTTCGCACTGCCGCCGCCGACGGCGATCACCTCGGGAATCTCGCGCAGCCGGGCGGTCGACACGGCGATGCAGCGGTCCTCCAGCCCCTCGACGACCTCGCCGTCCGAGTTGAGCAGCGTCCCGCAGATCTCGGCCCGCACTCCCCGGCCGGAGAGCTTGCGCCGCTCCTCCACCCGCAGCGAATCGTGCAGCTGCGAGTCCGGCGGATCCCAGCTGCCGACGCCGACCACCGCGCGGGTCACCATCCCGTGCAGTTCGATCGCCCGGGAGATCCCGGCCTGCCCGCGCAGCCCGCGCGCCGTGGCCGCATCGGCGACCACCAGCGGCGCGTAGATCGGGTTCGCGTGCCCGCCGTTGACCGCGCACATCTGGCGGACCAGCTCCATGGTGTTCTCCGAGATCGTGCCCGCGACCCCGGTCAGCTGGACGATCGGGCAGGTCGCCAGCTTGCTCAGCGCACCGGGGATCGCGCTGAGCGTGCGGCCCCACGCGATGCCGAGGCAGTCGTCCTCGGTCACCACGTCGGTGAGCAGGTCGGCGGCGGCCTGGCCGAGCTGCTTGCGCCGGGTGGCAGGCTCGTCGGCAGTCGACACCGCCAGCGCGCGCTTGAGGCCGAAGTGCCTGCGCAGCCGGTTGGACAGGTCGGCGTCCACGCCGGAGGGCAGCTCGACGGTGATGCGCACGATGCCCTCCGAGTGCGCCGCCTCCAGCAGCCGCGCCACCTGGAACCGGGACAGCGACAGATCTTCCGCGATCTGCGACTTGGTCTGCTTGTTCAAGTAGTGCTGCGTTGCGACGAGCGCGGCGAGGATCTGGCGCTCCGGTCCCACGTGCTCCCCCGTCCTACCGAGTGACCGCTCATTTGAGCGACGCCTATTGACGTATGAGCGGTATTGAACGGAAGGTTACCGCACTTCGCCTGACGTTGGGCTGATCGAGTGAGGGAGATCGGTGCGTGGCTGCTGGCCGGGCCAGGCCGGGACACCCGGCCGACGAGCTGCCGGGCCGAGCAGCCTTCTCGCTGGTCACGTCCGGGGTGAGCCGCCCTCCACCGGACGGCAGCGGGACTCGGCACCGGCTGCCTCGGAACCCGGCGCCTGCGACGTCGTGCGAGCCTACGGTCCGCTGTTGTTGCAGCGCAGGCCGTTTTTCAACAGTTGACCAGCAATGGAGGCAAAGGTGCCGCAATCCATTCCCAGCCGGATGCAGGCGGTAGTCGTGCACGGCCCGGAGGACTACCGGCTCGAAGAGGTGGACGTGCCCACGCCCGATCACGGCGAGCTGCTGATCGAGGTGGAAGCGGTCGGCGTCTGCGCGAGCGATCTGAAGTGCTACCACGGCGCGGCGAAGTTCTGGGGCGACGACAACCG
Source organism: Saccharopolyspora sp. (assembly GCF_017434145.1). Lineage (NCBI taxonomy): Bacteria > Bacillati > Actinomycetota > Actinomycetes > Pseudonocardiales > Pseudonocardiaceae > Saccharopolyspora > Saccharopolyspora sp. The sequence continues at coordinate 9,624 of NZ_JAFRFW010000213.1, forward strand.
CGCCGCCTGGGCGCAGAAGGGCGTCATCCCCGGGCACGAGTTCGTCGGGGTCGTCGTGGCCGGTGACCGCAAGGGGCTGGACCACCACGGGGTGGCGCTCGGCGACCGGATCGCCTGCGAGCAGATCGTGCCCTGCGAGGAATGCCGCTACTGCCGCCGCGGCCAGTACTGGATGTGCGGGCCGCACGACATGTTCGGCTTCCGCAACTACAACGGCGCGATGGCGCAGTACACGCTCGTCCCGATCAACGCGCGCGCGCACAAGGTCTCGCACGAGCTCAAGCCGCACCACGCCGCGTACGCCGAGCCGCTGTCCTGCGCGCTGCACGCGGTGGAGCGGGCGAGTATCAGCTTCGGCGACGTGGTGGTCGTCGCGGGCTGCGGTCCCATCGGCCTGGGCCTGATCGCCGGGGCCCGGCAGAAGAACCCGATGACCCTGGTCGCGCTCGACCTCGACGACGACAAGCTCGAGCTGGGGCGCCAGTGCGGTGCCGACGTGACGTTCAACCCCGCCAAGGACGACGTGGTCGCCCGCGTGGCCGAGCTGACCGAGGGCTACGGGGCCGATGTCTACCTGGAGGGCACCGGCGCCACTCCCGCGGTCGGCCAGGGGCTGAACCTGCTGCGCAAGCTCGGGACGTACGTGGAGTACTCGGTGTTCGGCTCGGACGTGACGGTCGACTGGTCGATCATCTCCGACGACAAGGAGCTCAACGTCCTCGGCGCGCACCTCGGGCCGCACTGCTGGCCCGCCGCGATCAAGCTGCTGGAGCAGGGCAAGATCCCGGTCGAGCAGATCTGCACCCACCAGGTCGGGCTGGGCGAGTTCCAGCAGGCGCTGGACCTGGTCGCGGACACCTCGGGCGCGTCCGTGAAGGTCTCGATCCTGCCCAACAAGTGAATACGGGGACGAACACGATGAACACCGCAACCACCACCGGTCCGGCCCGCGAGACCTTCCTCGACCGGATCGGCATCCCGCACTCGCTGCGCTGGGGATTCCTCGCCGTGCTGATCTTCATGACCGGCAACGGCACCGAGACGAACTTCATCGAACCGCACATGGGCGAGGTGCTGGGCTCCGGCACCGCCACCGTCGGCACCATCATCTCGATGTACAGCTTGGCCGCGCTGATCGGCAGCTACTTGTCGGGAGCGCTCGCCGACCTGTGGGGACCGCGCCGGGTGATGCAGCTGGGCGCCGCCGTGTGGATCGTCTTCGAGCTGCTGTTCCTCGCCAGCCTCGCCATGGGCAGCCTGCCCCTGGTGTTCCTCACCTACTTCCTGCGCGGTTTCGGCTACCCGCTGTTCGCGTTCGCGTTCCTGGTCTGGGTCAACGTGGTCACGCCGGTGGAGCGCAACGGCAAGGCGGTCGGCTGGTTCTACGTCATGTTCACCGGCGGCCTGCCCACGCTGGGCTCGCTGTACGCGCTGGGCATGATCCCGGCCTTCGGCGGCGGGACCGCCGGTGAGACCGGTGCGATGGTGGCCTCCATCGCGCTGGTGGTGATCGGTTTCCTGCTCGGCCAGTTCGCGGTGCGCGAGCCGCACGGCGACAGCCGCATCGCACCGGCGGGCAACTCGACCGCCGCGGTGCTCACCGCCGGGCTGCAGCTGACCGTGCGCCGGCCGAAGATCCTGATGGGCTTCCTGGTGCGGTTGATCAACACCGCGCCGCAGTACGGCATGTTCATCATCCTGCCGACGGTGATCGCCGAGGAGCTGGGCTGGGGCCAGTCCCGCTGGCTGATCATGACGACGCTGGTCTACGCGTCCAACATCCTGGTCAACGCCGTGTTCGGGGCGATCGGCGACCGCTGGGGCTGGCGGCACACCGTGCAGTGGTTCGGCGTGTTCGGCTCCGCGGTCGGGCTGCTGGCCTGGTGGTACGTGGCGCACTGGGTGCCCGCCGGAACGTCGTGGGGCTTCTGGACCGCCACGGCCGCGGGCTGCCTGTTCGGCGCGCTGCTGGCCGGGTTCGTGCCGATGGGCGCGATCATGCCCGCGCTCGCCCCGGACTACAAGGGCGCCGCGATGGCCATGTACACCACCGCGGCCGGTGGTTCGGCGTTCCTCGGCTCGGCCGTGCCCGCCGTCGTGCTGGCCGTCGGCCTCGGCAACGTGAGCGTGGTCTGGGCGTTCGTGGTGCTCTACGCGGCCGCTTTCGTGATGGTCGGTTTCCTCAAGGTGCCGGAGGACGAGAACCGGCGGCGCACGACCGCCGC
>NZ_JAFRFW010000214.1:0-12203 GCF_017434145.1 Saccharopolyspora sp.
CTACTGGATGGGGCTGGCGAAGCGCTCGTTTCAGGTGGGGTGAGCGGCTGCGACTCGCGGCCGGCCGGTCGCACGCGGTCCCTACCGCGGCGGGCGGGGCTGGCAGCGGGGTCCTGCCGCGTCCTCGGGCCGCAGTGCCGACACTGCTCAGCGGCTCAGCAGCATCTCCGCGCCGCGCGTGTTGATCACCCGCTGCGGCGGGATGCCGCATTCCTCGGCCCGCGCGCAGCCGTAGGACTGCCAGGCGAGCTGGCCGGGGGCGTGCGCGTCGGAATCGATGGCGAACTCGCACCCCAGCTCGAACGCGCGCCGCAGCAGCGCCCGCGGCGGATCCAGCCGCTCGGGACGCGAGTTGATCTCGACCGCGACGCCGTGCTCCCGGCAGGCCGCGAACACCTCGTCGGCGTCGAACTCGGACGGCGGGCGGCTCGACCGCAACCGCCCGGTGCAGTGCCCGAGCACGTCGACCCGCGGGTTCGCCACCGCCGCCAGCATCCGCCGGGTCATCGCCGCCGAATCCATCCGCAGCTTGGAATGCACGCTGGCCACCACGAAGTCGAGCCCGGCCAGCACCTCGGGGTCCTGGTCCAGCGAGCCGTCGTCGAGGATGTCCACCTCGATGCCGGTCAGCACGCGGAACGGCCGCATCGCCGCGTTGAGCTCGGCGACCAGTTCGAGCTGGTGGTGCAGGCGCTCGGTGCTGAGCCCCCGCGCGACGGTCAGCCGCGGTGAGTGATCGGTCAGCACCATCCACTCGTGCCCGAGTTCCCGCGCCGTGGCGGCCATTTCCTCGATCGGGCTGCCGCCGTCGGACCAGTCGGAGTGGGTGTGGCAGTCACCGCGCAACGCCGCGCGCAACGGCCCGGCCGGCTCCGCGCCTTCGTCCCGCAGCCGGGTCAGGTAGTCCGGTGTCGCGCCCCGCTCGGCCTGCTCGATCACGCGCGCGGTGGTCTTGCCGATGCCCGCCAGGTCGGTCAGCCGCCCGGCCGCGGCGCGGTCGGCGAGGTCGTCGTGCGAGTCCGCGACCTGCGCCGCCCGCCGGAACGCCCGCACCCGGTAGGTCGGTTCGCCCGCGCGTTCCAACCAGAACGCGATCTCCCGCAAAGCCCGCGCAGAGTCCATGCAGCGTTGGTAACCCCGCGCGCGTCGGCGCGCACGTCCGGGCGTCACCGCAGCGAGCCCGACCACCGGTCCAATTCGGCCTGGGCAGCGGAGAGCTGTTGCGGCGAAGGGGACTCCGGACCGTTGGCGACGAGCGCGTAGTGCATCGTGCCGGGTTCGCCCGCAACGTCGAGCACGAGTCTTGAGTCCCTTGTGGAGGAAATCGCTTTTCCTGGCTCGTAATTCGGGATCCCGTGCACGCTGCCGATGTCGGAGACGACCGTGGTGTTGGTATCGCCGAAGGTTTCCGGCAAGTGCAGCTCGGTGGGCGCGTCCGATGCGCCTTCGCGCCACGCGAGGACTCCGTACTGGCCTTCACCGACGAGTTCCCGCACGGCGGGCATGTCGGCGGGAATCTCGTTCCACGTCAACGTCTTGTCGCCGTCGCGGGATCGGTCCTCGTAGGTGAACGCCGCGGTCTCGCCGTCGACCGCGCGGGGATACAACCGGTCCAGCACGCGCGGGTCCGCGCGCAGCCGGAGCTTTCCGGTCTCGTCGCGGCTCACCACGGAATGGTCCTCGCCGTTCCAGGCGTCACCTTCGGTCTCGACCTTGTCCGGGTTGCCGTTCATCGGCTCGTGGTGCCGATCGTGGTAGATGTCCCACTGCCACTGGGTTCCGGACAGCACCGAGCCCGAGTGCGCCGCGCCGCGCCACCAGTCCGCGCCGGACAACCGGGAATCCATGGCCTGGTACAGGCCCTTCAGCACGGTCGGATACTTGTCCGCCGTGGACCCGCCGAGCGGATGCCCGAACTCGGAGACGAAGCCGGTCGTGCCGAGTTCGGCCGCACGATCGCGGATCTGGGCGAAATCGGCGACGTTCTCACCGTCCTTCGCCTTGCCGTAGAGCCCGGACTGCGCGAGCGCGTGGTAGAAGTGCGCGTTGAACACGAAGCGGTCGCCGAGGTGCTCCAGCTCGGGGAAGCCGCCCGGTTCCCGCACGAACGGCACGTTGTTGTTCCAGAACACCGTGGGTTCGACGTAAGCGGGCTTGTCCCGCCAGCCCGCCCTGTCCATGATGGACCGGAACCGTTCGAAGAACGGCCAGAGCTCGGCACGTTCCCAGCTCGCACCGTCCTGGCCCTCGTCGTAGTCGCCCGCCGACGGTTCGTTGAACGGGTCGAAGCCGATCATCCGCTGGAACTGCGCCGGAGTGAGATGCTCGGCGAAGTAGCCGAGCGCGGCCTCGGCCTGCGCCAGGAAGGCGTCCTGGATGCCGACCTCACCGGCCGCGGTCGGAATCCGCCGGTTGTTCCAGAAATCGGCCTTCGCCTGCTTGACCGCCTCGTTGTTCATCATGTTCTGTCCCCAGTGGAAGCAGACCCCGCAGTTCTCCGGCGGGTAGTCACCGCCTTCGACCACCCAGCGCGGCGCGCCGTCGCCGGTGTACCAGCTGTCCGGGCGGAACAGGTGCCGCGAGTACAGGTCCTGGTGGTAGTCCGGCAGCACCCAGAATCCGGCGTCGGCGAACGCGGCCATCTGCTCGGTCACGCGCCGCAGGTACTCCCGGTCGATCCGGTCCGGCGCGGGCTGCACCCGCTCCCAGGAAAGCAGGAACCGCACGGTGTTCGCACCGGTGGATTCCCGCATCGCGGCGGCGGATTCGCGGGCTTCGGCGGTCGTGGCGAACGGCAGGTTGCCGTTCTCGCCCAGCTTCACCTCGCCGGAGACGTTGAAGCCGCGCAACACCACCTCCCGGCCGTGACCGTCCCGATAGGACACTCCGGCGCCGGAACCGGCGAGGTCGAGCGAGCGGCTCGCCGCATCGTCGAACCAGGGCTCGCTCGCCGCCGCCGCGGGCTCGGCGGGGACCAGGGACAGCGGGACGAGCAGCAGGGCGAGCCCGGCGCCGAAGAAGCGGATCATGGACGACAAGCTACGAACCCGAGCACGACCCGGACAACAGCAAACGTGAACGGCGTTTACGTTTCACTCGTTCGGCGCAGTGCCGCAACCGTTCATCATCGCGCCGCACCGATTGACCTCGACCTCGGTCGAAGTAGCAACCTCCGGTAGCGGAAAGGCACGCCACGGGGACGGGATCGGGAGCCGGGATGACGCTGCGAGGCCGGATCGGAGTCACGTTGAGCTTCGGGGATTGGCGGGAATCGCTGGCAGCGGCGCCCGAATTGGAACAACTGGGCTATGCCGCGATCTGGATATCCGGTGGCCGGCTCGACGACTTGAGCCGCGTCGCCGCGACCTTGCGGGCCACACGGCACGTGCCCGTCGGGACGGGGATCATTCCGGTCGACGTGTTCTCCTCGGATTCCGTGGCCACGGCCTACACCGAGATCGAGGCGGATCACCCGGGCCGATTCCTCGTCGGTCTCGGCGGGGCGCACGGGCCGAACCCTCGGCAGACGTTGAGCGATTACCTGAACCGCATCGAACCGGCCGTGCCCGCCGACAGATGTCTCCTGGCAGCACTCGGACCCCGGATGCTCACGCTCGCCGGTGAGCGCACCGCCGGCGCTTTCCCGCTGCTGGCCACACCGGAATACACCGCCCGGGCACGTGCACGCTTGGGGCCGCAACCGACCCTGGTGGTGCAGCATCCAGTGGTCGTCGATACCGATGCTGCCCGCGCGCGTGCGGCGGGACGTTGGCTGCTCGACCAATTGGCCGGAGTCACCGGTTATCGGGCGCATTTCCACCGGATGGGGTTCACCGAGGAGGACGGAACGGGATCGGATCGGATCGTGGACGCGTTGGTGAGCTGGGGCGACCCCGACAGCATCGCCGTACGGGTGGGACAACACCTCGACGCCGGGGCCGATCAGGTCGCGGTGACCGTGCTTGCGACCGAGGCGGACGGACGCGCGCCGCTCAGGCAATGGCGCCGGCTCGCCGAGGTCCTGATCAGCCCCGAGCTCCGCTGACGTCCGGGCTCAGCACCGCGGTCACCGCGCTGAGCGCGATCACCGCGGCCAGGACGCCGAAAGATCCGATTGCCAGCGCGAACGTTTCTCCGGACGTGGCACCGACAAGCGCGCTGAGTCCGGTCTTGACGCCCGCGAAGGCCAGCAGCACCGATAACGCGACCTGCGGTCGAGTCGCCCGCGCGACCGCACGATCGACCAAGCCGAACACCCGAGGTGCGCCGAGCAGCGCCAGCAGGCTCGCAGCGAACGCGGCGGGCTGTTGCGCACCTGGAACCGTGGCTGCGCTGCAGGCGAACAGGACTCCGGTAGCCGCGGCACCGAACAGCAATCCGTTGCGCACCGGTGCGGGGACGGCTGGGAACGGTGGACGCTCGCGGCGGTGCGCCCACCAGCCGCCCGCCCCGACGAGCGCGGCACCCAAGATCACCGCGGCCGCTCGCCCGGCCACGCCCGGCCCGGTGAACGACAGCACCGAGCGCGCGAGCAATGCGGCGCCGACGGCGACCGTTGCGGCATGGGGTACGACCACCGCCCTGGACAGCGCGGCCAGTGCGATCACCAGGTCCAGGCACACCGACCAGCCGACCACCCAGCCGAGGGCGAACTCCGCGCTCTGTCCCGCTCCCCCGCTCATCGCGAAGACCAGCGCGAGGGCGACCGCGCACAACACGTGCCCGGAGAACCACCGCGCGCCGCGCGGTCCCGGTCCGATCAGGACATCGCCGGCGAATGCGAGCAGTGCGAGTGCGGACAGCGCGACCCGCAGTGGAATGGCCGGATCCATCGTCGCCTCCGGGAGCTCCCGCCGATTCGGCCGCGCGGGCGGCGCGGTCGTGCCGGAACCCAGCATCCGGTTGTAATCCCGTGGGAGAGCCGAGTCCAGCCACCCGGCGGTGATCCAGCCGATCGGCCTAGGACGGCTCCCGCCGACGACACCCGGACCGTCCACAGTAGAGCAGTCGCACCCGGGGCGACCGGCGTCGCGTGCACCGGCGCGCGAACCGAAACCGCGCCGGACGGTCTTCCGGATACTGTATGCTGCCGATGATCTGTCCCTGACCTGCCGGAACGCCGGGCGTTCCGGAGCGCGGAGCCGTCATGTCCGAGCCCTCCACATCCGCCGCGAACTCCGGGCGCCAGGTGGCGCGACCGGTGCCGCTGCGCGAGACCGTGTACGAGGCGATCCTGGAGATGATCGTCACCGGCGAGCTCGAACCGGGCAGGCACCTGGTGGAGAAGGAACTCGCCGAACTGCTCGGGGTGTCCCGCCAGCCGGTCCGGGAAGCGCTGCAATCGCTGCAGAAGGAGGAGTGGGTCGACCTGCGGCCGGGCTACGGCGCGTTCGTGCACTCCCCCACCGACGAGGAGGCCGACCAGTTGCTGAGCGTGCGCACCCTGCTGGAAGCCGAGTCCGCGAAGCTGGCAGCCGCCAACCGCACCGCGGACGGCGTGGCCGCGCTGCGGGAGATCCACGACGAGGGCGTGCGCGCGCTGGACTCCGACGACATCGACACCGTCGTCGCCACCAACGCCCGGCTGCACGCCCGGATCACGCAGCTTTCCGAGAACCGCGTGCTGCAAGAACTCGCCGGCCAGGTCGCTCGCCGAGTGCGCTGGTACCACACTCCGGTCGCGCGCTCGCGGGGTGAGCAGTCCTGGCAGGAGCACGCCGCGCTGATCGACGCGATCGAGCGGGGCGACGGCAAACGCGCGGAGCGGTTGATGCGCGAGCACACCGAGCACACCCGCCTGACCTACCTCGGCCACGGCGAGCAGGACGGAACTCCCAAGCGGCGGCGCAAGAAGTCCTGATCGGCGCGCGGCTCCACCGGGCGCGCGAACTCCTGCGCGCGGCAAGCGGAACGCGCGCTGACTGCATTGTGGAGCCGTTTGTCCGAATTGACTGTTTTCGGGTTTCGTTGCTGCACAACGGGTTCTGCCGCACCCAGGGTCTCGCCGTCGCGCGACCGATCCAGCTTTTCCGTTCACTGAGCGGAAATCCGCGCTGCGCCAATGTGGATCTTGCGCTCGCCGGGGGCCGGGACACCGCCATCGAGGGGTAATGCCCGGGCCGGCTCTGGACAGCATGCGGACTCAGGAGTACTGCTACCTCATACGGTATGCAGTATGGAGCTGCGCTTACGAGTCCGCGTGCCGACCGGCTCCGCACCGCAGGGCGCGCGGGGAGGAGAACAGCGATGGCCGACTCCGCTTCCAACCCTCCGTTACCCGACGAGCACCGCACGATCTCCGGCGGCCACCTGGTCGCCAAAGCACTGCGCGCCGAAGGCGTGGACACCGTTTTCACCCTGTGCGGCGGGCACATCATCGACATCTACGACGGCTGCGCCGACGAAGGCATCGACGTCCTGGACGTGCGCCACGAGCAGGTGGCCGCACACGCCGCTGACGGCTACGCCCGGATCACCGGACGCCCCGGCTGCGCCGTGGTCACCGCGGGCCCCGGCACCACCGACGCGGTGACCGGCGTGGCGAACGCGTTCCGCGCGGAGAGCCCGATGCTGCTGATCGGCGGCCAAGGCGCGCTTTCGCAGCACAAGATGGGCTCGCTGCAGGACCTCCCGCACGTGGACATGATGTCGCCGATCACCAAGTTCGCCGCGACCGTGCCGCGCACCGAACGGGCCGCCGACATGGTCTCGATGGCGTTCCGCGAGTCGCACCACGGCGCCCCCGGACCGTCGTTCCTGGAGATCCCCCGCGACGTGCTCGACGCCAGCGTGCCGGTCGAGTCCGCCCGGGTGCCGGCCCGCTACCGCGCCTCCACCCGCTCGGCAGGAGACCCGGAATCGATCGAGCGGCTGGCGGATCTGCTGGCACACGCGGAAAAACCGTGCATCCTGCTGGGCAACCAGGTCTGGACCTGCCGGGCCACCGACTCGGCGGTGGAGCTGGTGCGGTCGCTGGACGTGCCCGCGTTCATGAACGGCGCCGGCCGCGGCACCCTCGCCCCGGACGACCCGCTGCACTTCCAGCTCGCCCGCAGGCACGCCTTCGCCAACGCGGACCTGATCGTCATCGTCGGCACCCCGTTCGACTTCCGGATGGGTTACGGACGGCGGTTGTCGCAGCAGGCGACCGTCGTGCAGATCGACCTGGATTACCGGACGGTGGGCCGCAACCGGGACGTCGACCTGGGCATCGTCGGCGATGCGGATGCGGTGCTGTCCGCCGTCGCGCAAGCCGCCACCGGCCGCATCGACAACGGCAGCAGCGCGCGCAAGGAATGGTTGCGCGAGCTGCGCGAAGTCGAGCAGGCCGCCTACGACAAGCGGTTGCCGCGCCAGCTGTCCACCGCATCCCCCATCGATCCGTACCGGCTGGTGCACGAGATCAACGAATTCCTCACCGCGGACTCGATCTACATCGGCGACGGTGGCGACATCGTCACCTTCTCCGGGCAGGTGGTCCAGCCCAAGTCGCCGGGGCACTGGATGGACCCGGGCCCGCTCGGCACGCTCGGCGTCGGGGTGCCGTTCGCGATGGCCGCCAAGCACGCCCGCCCGGACAAGGAAGTGGTGTGCTTGTTCGGGGACGGCGCGTTCAGCCTCACCGGATGGGATTTCGAGACGATGGTGCGGTTCGGGCTGCCGTTCGTCGGCATCATCGGAAACAACTCGTCCATGAACCAGATCCGCTACGGGCAGGCGCAGAAGTACGGGGCCGAACGGGATCGGATCGGCAACACGCTCGGCGACGTGCCCTTCAGCGAGTTCGCGAGAATGCTCGGCGGACACGGCGAAGAGGTCCGCGAGCCGGACCAGATCGGCCCCGCGCTGCGGCGCGCCCGCGACTCCGGCAAGCCGTCGCTGATCAACGTGTGGATCGACCCGGACGTCTACGCGCCGGGAACGATGAACCAGACGATGTACAAGTAGCGGCTGCCTGCGCAGGGGGCGCGCCGATCGCGCAGCGCGCCGAGCCGCCGGGGTTCCGCGAGCGGAACCGCTGCGCAGCAGCCGCCGAACGCGCTATTCAGTCCGTTGTGGATTCCATCGTCCCTGCGCGGAAGGGAATTCGAGCATGAGCACCGCACTGGAAGGTGTCCGGGTGCTGGACATGACCCACGTCCAATCCGGACCTTCGGCGACCCAGATCCTGGCCTGGCTGGGTGCCGAAGTCGTCAAGCTGGAGTCGCCGACCGGCGACATCACCCGAACGCAGCTGCGCGACGTCCCGGACGCCGACAGCCTCTACTTCACGATGCTGAACTGCAACAAGCGCAGCATCACGCTGAACATGAAAAGCATCCGGGGCAAAGAGATCTTCTCCGATCTGGTGCGCGGCTGCGACGTGCTGGTGGAGAACTTCGGCCCCGGCACGGTGGACCGGATGGGGTTCGACTGGGACCGGCTGCGCGGCCTGAACCCGCAACTGATCTACGCCTCGATCAAGGGCTTCGGAGACGGCCCCTACACCCACTTCAAAGCCTACGAGGTCGTGGCGCAGGCGATGGGCGGATCGATGTCCACCACCGGGTTCGAGGACGGGCCGCCGACCGCGACCGGTGCGCAGATCGGTGACTCCGGTACCGGTATCCACACCGTCGCGGGCATTCTCGCCGCGCTGCTGCAACGCCAGCGCACCGGGCAGGGCCAGCGGGTTTCGGTGGCGATGCAGCACGCCGTGCTCAACCTGTGCCGGGTGAAGCTGCGCGATCAGCAGCGGCTCGCGCACGGCCCGCTGCGCGAGTACCCGAACGAGCAGTTCGGCACCGAGGTACCTCGCTCCGGCAACGCTTCCGGCGGCGGGCAGCCCGGCTCCGCGCTGCGGTGCGACCCCGGCGGCCCGAACGACTACGTGTACGTCATCGTCCAGCCCGCGGGCTGGGCGCCGATAGCGGAGCTGATCGGACGTCCGGAGCTGGCCGCGGATCCGGACTGGTCCACACCGGAAGCCCGGCTGTCCAAGTTGGACAAGATTTTCGGCCTGATCGAGGAGTGGACCAGGCAGCACGGCAAGTGGGAAGTGCTGGCGCGGCTGACCGAGCGGGGCATCCCGTGCGGTCCGATCCTGTCCACCCGCGAACTGGTCGAGGACGCTTCGCTGGCCGACAACGGCATGATCGTCACCGTCGAACACCCGGAGCGCGGCCCGTTCCGCACCGTCGGCTGCCCGATCAAGCTGTCCGACTCGCCCGCCGACGTCACCAGATCGCCGCTGCTGGGCGAGCACAACGAGCAGGTCTACCGGGAATTGGGCGTTGGCGCGGAAGAACTCGCCGAGTTGAAGACGGACGGAGTGATCTGATGGGCCACGACGAGCAGACCGTGCGGCGAGTCCTGGACGCCGCGCTCGGAGAAGGGCGCAGCGCACTGACCGCGCCGGAGGGCAGAGCGCTGTGCGGGGCCTACGGCATCCCGACCGCCGCCGAAGCCGTGGCCGACTCCGCCGAAGAGGCGGTGGCGCTGGCGGCGGAACTCGGCGGCCCGGTAGCGCTGAAGATCGTCTCGCCGGACATCCTGCACAAGACGGACGCAGGTTGCGTGCTCACCGGTGTGCGGGGTGCTGCGCAGGTTCGCGAGGGTTATGCGCGGATTCTGGCCAATGCGCGGGAACACGATGCCGACGCGGAAATCGACGGCGTTCAGGTGCAGCAGATGCTCACCGGCGGGCACGAAGTGATCGTGGGCGCGACCACCGATCCCACGTTCGGCAAGGTCGTCGCCTTCGGACTCGGCGGCGTGCTCGTCGAGGCGCTCAGAGACGTGACGTTCCGGATGGCCCCGCTGGAGAAGTTCGAAGCGCGCGGAATGCTCGACGACATCGCCGCGGCCGATGTGCTGCGCGGAGCTCGGGGCGCGGAAGTGGCCGACGCCGATGCGCTCGCCGGCGTCGTGCAAGCGCTGTCCGAACTGGTCACCGATTTTCCGGAGATCAGCGAGTTCGACCTCAACCCGGTGTTCGCCTCGGCAGGCGGCGCGGTGGCGGCCGACGTCCGGGTGCTGCTCGATCCGGACGGCACCGCGCAGCCGCACCGCCATTCCCGGCAGGACATCCTGCACGCGATGAACCGGCTGATGCGGCCGCGCAGCGTCGCCGTCATCGGTGCGTCCAATGAGGACGGCAAAATCGGCAACTCGGTGATGCGCAACCTCACGGCCGGTGGCTACGGCGGCGAGATCCTGCCGGTGAACCCGAAGGCCGACGAAGTGCTCGGGCGCAAGGCATACCGCAGCGTGCAGGACGTTCCCGGCGAGGTGGACGTCGCGGTGTTCACCGTTCCCGCGAAGTTCGTCCCCGCCGCGCTGGAGGAATGCGGCGCCAAGGGCGTGGCCGCGGCCGTGCTGATCCCGTCCGGGTTCGCCGAGACCGGCAACGCCGAATTGCAGGACGAGGTCGTCGAGATCGCGCGCAAGCACGGGATCCGGCTGCTCGGCCCGAACATCTACGGCTACTACTACACCCCGCACGACCTGTGCGCGACGTTCTGCACGCCTTACGACGTGCGCGGCGGCGTCGCGCTGACGTCGCAGAGCGGTGGGATCGGGATGGCCATCCTCGGGTTCAGCCGCACCACCAGGACCGGGGTGTCGGCCATCGTCGGGCTCGGCAACAAGTCCGATGTGGACGAGGACGACCTGCTCACGTTCTTCGAGCAGGACGACAACACCAAGTGCGTGGCCATGCACCTGGAAGACCTCAAGGACGGCCGCGCGTTCGTGGAGGCTGCGCGCCGCATCACGGCGAAGAAGCCGGTGGTGGTGCTCAAAGCGGGCCGGACCGCGCTCGGCGCACGAGCGGCCGGCTCGCACACCGGCGCGCTCGCGGGCGATGACAAGGTCTACGACGACATCCTCCGGCAGTCGGGAGTCGTCCGTGCTCCCGGCCTCAACGACATGCTCGAATACGCCCGCGGTCTGCCGGTGCTTCCGACGCCGAAGGGCGAGAACGTCGTGATCATCACCGGCGCGGGCGGTTCGGGAGTGCTGCTCTCGGACGCGTGCGTGGCCAACGGGCTGCGACTGATGGACATACCGTCCGATTTGGACGAGCAGTTCCGGCACTACATCCCGCCTTTCGGCGCGGCGGGCAACCCGATCGACATCACCGGCGGCGAGCCGCCGAGCACCTACGAGGACACGATCCGGCTCGGGTTGCGGGATCCGCGGGTGCACGCGCTGATCCTCGGCTACTGGCACACCATCGTCACGCCGCCGATGGTCTTCGCCGAACTCACCGCCCGCGTGGTGGCCGAGGCCCGCGAACAGGGCATCGACAAACCGGTGGTCGCCTCGCTGGCCGGTGACACCGAAGTGGAGCAGGCCGCCGAGCACCTCTTCGACCACGGGATCGCCGCTTTCCCTTACACGACGGAGAAACCGGTGGCGGTGCTGGGAGCCAAGTACCGGTGGGCGCGCTCCGCCGGGCTGCTCGGCTGAGGCCCGGTAGGAACTCTGAGCTGACAAGGAGGCGACCCGGAATGGAAGCCGACAAATCCGCGTCGTACGGCGAAGCGGAACAGGAGCCCGACTTAGCGCCCTCGGCGCGTGCCCGGCCCGGGGTGTGGCGGGCCGGGAAGCTGGAGGCGATGCCGATCCGGCCGCTGCCGGACGCACCGCCGTCGATCCACCTGCTCGGACCCACCGTGTTCCTGGTGGCACTGGGCGTCGGCATGGGCGAGTCCTACATGTGGCCGCGCCTGGTGCTGGTGTTCGGCCCGGAGATCCGCTGGCTGTTCCTGATCGGCGTCACCTTGCAGGCCGTGGTGATGCTGGAGATGGCGCGGTGGGCGATGGCCACCGGCGAAAGCATCTTCACCGGAGCAGCCCGGTTGGCGAAACCGCTGATGTGGTTCTTCTTCGTCACCGCGATCGCCGTCTACATCTGGCCGGGGCACCTCTCGGCCGGTGCCGCGGCACTGGAGAAGATCACCGGGCTGCCGTGGGTGGTTTCGGCCTGTGCCGGGCTGATCCTGGTGGGCGTGGTGTTCAGCCTGGCGAAGGTGATCTATTCGCTGCTGGAGAACGTGCTCAGCGTCCTCATCGGACTGCTGGTGGTCGGCACCACCGTGGTGGCCGCGATGGCGGGCAACCTCAGCGACCTGTCCAGCACGCTGACCGGGATGCTGCACTTCGGCTACTTCCCGCCGGAGGCGATGTCGGCGACCTGGTTCCCCATCGTGGTCGGCTCC
>NZ_JAFRFW010000215.1:0-8865 GCF_017434145.1 Saccharopolyspora sp.
GGAGAACTCAGCCGCGGGAGAACTCAGCCGCGCGAGAGCTGGGACACCCGCTGCGGGCTCAGCCCGAGAACGGTTGCCACGTCCCGCCCGGTCATGCCGGATTCCTTCAGGTCCAGCACGGCCCGGCGGGAGAGCTTCGCGGCCTTCTCCTGCGCCTCCTGCGCTTCCCTGGCGGCCCGCCGGGCGGCCAGGATCTCCCGCTCCAGCTCGCTGTCCAGCGCGAAGTGCACGTCGACGGCGATCTCCGCGGCAGGCACCTGCAGCGCGGCCGCGACCATGTCCGCGGCCAGGTCGCGAGCCTCGGAGGCGGTCCGGCCCCGCGTCGCGCCGATGCCGTCCACTTCGACGACCCAACGAGGACCGGGCCCCTGCGGTCGCACCGTCGCCTCGTACCGATTCACTTCTGTCACCTCTCCGGCGAGCCCCCGAGCTCGTTGCACGCTGGTCTTGGGGCGCGGCGGAAGCGGCGGCGCCCGCGCGGACTCAGCCGATCTTCTGGAAGTCCTTCGGCGTGTACCGCGGGCGCGGCACCCGCAGCCTGCGCAGCTGCATGGCCCGGGTGAACGCGTACCAGCCCAGCGCCAGCGGCCGGTCGGTGTGGTCCGGGAACTTCTCCCGCACCCGCTTGTTCACCGCACGGCCCAGCAACGTGCCCTCGAACAGCATCACCAGCAGCAGCACCAGGCACACCAGCGTGGCGTACTGCTGCACCAGCATGTTCTGCACCAGCGTGGTGGCGAACACGACCAGCACCAGCGGCATGAACGCGCCCATCACGTGCCGCCGGGTGTCGACGATGTCGCGCACGTGCTGGCGCACCGGGCCCTTGTCCCGCGGCATGAGGTAGCGGTCGTCGCCGGCCATCATGCGCTCGCGGCGTTCCTTCGCGGCCTTGCGGCGCTCGTCCTTGTTGCCGCGGTTGCGCCGCATCGCCTCCCGCTGGTTCTTCGGCGGCGGGGCTACGGGACCGCGCTTGCGGGTCTCGGCGTCGCGCCGCTTCGGCGTGGGGCGGCCCTTGCCGGGGGTGTGGTCGCGGGCGGTCTCCCCGGTGACCTCGCCGTCCTGCGTCGAGGGGTCGGCGGTCGCGGTCTGCTCAGCGCTGTTTCGGCGAAGGAACCTCACCCCTACAGGGTATTCGACGGGCTGTCGCGCCAGGCACGGCACGGGCGCGGTCCGTGCCGGGATCGTGATCGAGATTCGGCCCGCCGGGTGCCGCAGGCCCGGTGCGGGGACGTTCACACCAGCACCGGCGCGTTCTGTGCCACCATGGGAGGCAGGTAATCCGATACGGACTCGCCCCCGAGCTGATCAGCCGAGCGGAGCGCCCGCGGCGGAATAGCTCGGGTCGGCGTCGACGGTGCACGTCAGGCCGGAAGCGGACGAGCGAGACCCCTAGGGAGAGTCATGACGACCGCCCAGACCATTGAGAGCGAGGCTCCCTCGCACGGTGTCACCCTCACCGACTCCGCGGCGCAGAAGGCGAAGGCGCTGCTGGAGCAGGAGGGCCGCGACGACATGCACCTGCGCATCGCCGTCCAGCCCGGCGGCTGCGCCGGCCTGCGGTACCAGCTGTTCTTCGACGAGCGCGCACTGGACGGCGACGCGCGGCGCGGGTTCGACGGGCTCGACGTGGTCGTCGACCGGATGAGCGCCCCGTACGTGCAGGGTGCGGTCATCGACTTCGTCGACACCATCGAGAAGCAGGGCTTCACGATCGACAACCCGAACGCGGGCGGCTCCTGCGCCTGCGGCGACTCGTTCCACTGACGCACCCGCGCGCACGACGGGCCGGTCCTCCTGGCGGAGGGCCGGCCCGTTTCGCGTTCGGCTCGGCGTGCGCCGGGCTTGGTGCGTCCGGCCGGGAGGGTCAGGCCGCGACCACCCGCACGGTCTCGTCGCCGAGGGTCACCAGGTCGCCATCGCCGAGCTGACGTCCGCGCCGGACCTCCACCTCGTCGTTGACCAGCACCTCGGCGTCCTCCAGCAGGGCTTTCGCCTCCGCCCCGTGCTCGGCGAGGCCGGCCAGCTTCAGCAGCTGGCCCAGCCGGATGGTGCCGTCCCGGATCTCGACGTCGCGCATGGCGCACATTCTCCCGCCCGCCTCGCGGACCGCTCCGGCGGCCCGCGGGAAATTCGCTGCGCAGACACGTTCCCTGTTTACGGAGACGGCTGATCGGCGCATTGCGGGTCGGCCCCGGAGCTAATGGAATCGCATTCGGAATCGATTAGGAGGATTTCGTTGCGATTATCAGCTCTGGCGCTGGCCGCTGGAATGGCGGCGGTAGCAGCGCTACCTGCGTGCGCCGCACCTGAGCCGCCCAGCGTTCTCGGGCAGGCGAGCGCTGTCGGGCAGACCAGTGCTCTCGGACGGACCAGCGCTCTCGGACAGGCCGGAACTCCCGGACCGGGCACCGCTGCTGCGCAGTCCGGTGCTCCCGCGCAGGCCCCCGCACCGGCAGTGGCCCCGGCGAACGGGCCGATCATCCAGATGTTCCAGTGGCCCTGGGAATCGGTCGCGCAGGAATGCACCAGCAACCTCGGGCCGTCGGGCATCGGCGCCGTGCAGGTCTCGCCACCGCAGGAGCACGTGCAGCTCGCCGACCAGGCGCACCCCTGGTACCAGGACTACCAGCCGGTCAGCTACCAGCTGCAGAGCCGCCGCGGCGACCGCGAGCAGTTCGCGGCGATGGTCCGCACCTGCAACTCGGCCGGTGTGCAGATCTACGCGGACGCGGTGCTCAACCACATGACCGCGGGCAGCTCGGACGAGCACGGACCGGGCAGCGCCGGGTCGACTTACTCGAAGTACGACTACCCGGGTGTCTACCAGGACGGCGATTTCCACGGGTGCCGCCGCAACATCGAGGACTACAACAACGCCGAAGAGGTCCGGACCTGCGAGCTGGAAGGGCTCTCCGATCTCAAAACGGAGTCCGACGCGGTCCGCTCGAAAGCGGTGGCCTACCTCAACGACCTGATCAGCCTCGGCGTCACCGGCTTCCGCATGGACGGCGCCAAGCACATGGCGCCGGAAGACGTCGGCGCGATCGCCGGTGCGGTGGACAACCTGCCGGGCACCGACCGCAAGCCGTACGTCTACCAGGAGGTCATCGCGGATCAGGCCGCGCCGACCAGCAATTACACCGGTAACGGCGACGTCACCGAGTTCGCCTACCACCACAAGATCAGCGACGCGTTCAAGAACGGCGACATCGCCGGGCTGCGCAACACGCCGGACGAGATGCCCACGCCCTCGGACCAGGCCGTCGTGTTCGTGGACAACCACGACACCCAGCGCAGCGAGCCGACGCTGACCTACAAGGACGGCGCGGCCTACGACCTGGCGAACGCGTTCATGCTCGCCTACCCGTACGGCACGCCGAAGCTGCTGTCCGGGTTCGGCTTCGACAACAGCGATGCCGGTCCGCCCGCCGACCAGAACGGGACCACCAGCCCGGCCTCCTGCGACGACCAGGCGTGGGTCTGCTCGCACCGCAGTCCGCTGATCACCGGGATGCTCGGGTTCTACAAGTCCGTGCAGGGCAAGGACCTGGTGAACTGGTGGGACGACGGTTCCGGGAAGGTCGCGTTCGGTCGCGGCGACGCCGGGTTCCTCGCGATCAACCGCGGGGGCGAGCAGTGGCAGCAGAGCCTGCAGACCTCGCTGCCGCCCGGCACCTACTGCGATGTCGCGCACGGCTCGTTGCAGGACGGTCAGTGCACCGGAGGCACCGTGGAGGTCTACCAGGACGGCAAGATCAACGTCACCGTCCGGCCCGACGAGGCGGTCGCCCTGCACGCGGGGCAGAAGCTGAGCTGAGGCAGCGGCGGGGGTGCTCGTCCGGGCACCCCCGCCATCCACCCGGCACGATCGCGCAAGAGCTGAGCCCGGCGGATCCCCGGTAGGACGAATGGCTCGGCGGTGGTGGTGCGACGCCGTGGTGTACCAGCCCGCGGCAGCCCGACCTGAACTGGCGGAACCCGCAGGTGCGCGCGGATTCCGGGAAACGCTGCGGTTCTGGCTGGACCGCGGGGTGGACGGTTTCCGGTTCGACGTGGCGCACGGGATGATCAAGCACCCGGAGCTGCCCGACCTGGGTTCCGCCGCGTGCTGGCGTTCCTGCGGCCTCCGCATTTCGCGTGCGCGGTGAACTTCGGCGCCGAGCCGGTCGAGCTGCCGGGCCGGACGCTATTGCGCAGCGGCGGATTCCGCGGCGACGGGGAAGCCGAGTCCGCCGTTCTCCCCGGCGACACGGCCGTGTGGCAGCAGCGCTGAGCATCCGTCAAAGATTTTCGATGAGCACTGCCGAAATGGTCTGTTCTTGCCAAGATCTTTCGTGATCTGATCTCCTCGATCGGCCGTGATCGCCGCGGCGCGGTGCGTCCAGGCGCGGCCGAATCCGCCGGTAGGCGCTGGTCAGCTGCCGGAAACGCAACGAGGCCGCCCCGGCCTGGGGGCGGGGCGGCCTCGCGGTGCTCGTGATCCGCACTTGCGGCGATCGGCGCCTGCTCGCGGGCAGGCGCCGGCCGCTCAGAGCTTGACGGGGTAGTGCGGCTCGGGAACCTCCGGCGCCAGCCGGCCCTCCACGAAGATCCCGTGCCAGAGCATGAACACCAGCAGCGCCCACAACCGGCGGCTGTGGTCGAGCACCCCGGAGCGGTGCTCCTCCAGCAGTTGCAGGATCGCGGTCTTGTTCAGCAACCGCTCGGTCTGCGACTGCTGGATGATGTTGCGCGCCCAGTCGTGCATCTCGTCGCGCAGCCAGTGCCGGATCGGCACCGGGAAGCCGAGCTTGCGGCGGTTGAGCACGTGCGCCGGAACGACCTGCTGCAACGCCTGCCGCAGCGCGTACTTCGTGGTCTCGCTGGTGATCTTCTGCTCCAGCGGGATGCCGCTGGCCACCCGGAACACCTCGGAGTCCAGGAACGGCACCCGCAGCTCCAGCGAGTTCGCCATCGTCACCTTGTCCGCCTTGACCAGGATGTCCCCGCGCAGCCAGGTGAACAGGTCCACGTGCTGCATCCGGGTCACCGGGTCCCAGCCCGCCGATGCCCGGTACGGCGCCGCGGTGATGTCCCGGTGCGACACCCCGGGATCGAACCCTTCCATGATCGCGGCCAGCTGGTCGTCCCGGAAGATCCGCGCGTTGCCGTAGTAGCGGTCCTCCAGCGACAGCGCCCCGCGGCGCAGCAGGTCCTTGCCCCGCACGCCCTCCGGCAGCGCGGTCGAGACCCGGCCCATCGCCTTGCGCAGCGTGCCCGGCACCTTCTCGAACGGCGCCAGCGACAGCGGCTCGCGGTAGATCGAGTAGCCGCCGAACAGCTCGTCCGCGCCCTCGCCGGAGAGCACGACCTTGACGTGCTGGCGCGCCTCGCGGGCGATGAACCACAGCGGCACCAGCGCCGGGTCGGCCACCGGATCATCCAGGTACCAGATGATCAGCGGTAACGTCTCCATCATCTCCTCGGCGGAGACGGTGCGGATGACGTGCTTGACCCCGATCGCCGCGGCCGACTCGGCGGCCACGTCCACCTCCGAGTAGCCCTGCCGCTCGAACCCGGTGGTGAAGGTGATCAGGTTCGGGTTGTGCTCCTTGGCCAGGCAGGCGATCGCGGTCGAGTCGATCCCGCCGGACAGGAACGCCCCGACGGTCACGTCGGCGCGCATGTGCTTGGCCACCGAATCCCGCATCACGTCGACGATGTCGTCGTGCAGCCGCCGCGCGTCGGCGTCGGTGTTCATCGTGCGGCTGTGGAAGTTCGGCACGAAGTACCGCTCGGTGACCAGCTTGCCGCCGGGGGAGATGGTGAACGAGGTGCCGGACTCGATGCGGCGGATGTTGCGGTGCAGCGTCTCCGGCTCCGGGACGTACTGCATCGTCAGGTAGTGCTGCACCGCCTTGTGGTCGATGTCCTCGTCCAGGCCGAGCGTGGTCGACAGGTGCAGCAGGCTCTTCTTCTCGCTGGCGAAGGCCGTGCCGCCGGGCCCGGTCGCGCAGAACAGCGGCTTGATCCCGAACGGGTCGCGGGCGCCGAACACCACGCGCCGCTCGCTGTCCCAGATCAGGAACGCGAACATGCCGCGCAGCCTGCCCACCATCGAGGTGCCCAGGTAGTGGTAGGCCGCGATGATCGATTCGCTGTCGCCGTCGGTGCCGAACCGGGCGCCGTACTGCTCGGACAGCTCCGCGCGCAGCTCCAGGTAGTTGTAGATCTCGCCGTTGAACAGGATCGTGTAGCGGCCGGGGTTCTCCGGCGGACCCCAGCTCAGCGGCTGGTGCGAGTGCTCCAGGTCGATGATGGACAGCCGGTTGAACCCGAAGACGGCTTCACCGCCGTGCCAGGTGTCGCTCTCGTCCGGTCCTCGGTGCCGCTGGCAGGGCAGCGCTTTGGCCACGGCGTCGACGGCGAAACCGGCGTTCTCTTCAGTGGGACTGACTAGTCCAAGCAGGCCGCACACGCTCTCGTGCACCTCTCGCGTCGGCGATGGATAGGCTCCGCGCCGCCGGCGGGTGCTCGGCGGGCGGAAGCCCCAAGTATGCCGGGTGCTCCGTCGCCGCCTGCACGCGCGTGCTCGTAGCCGCGCCTCCGGTGATCGGTCCGGCGCAGCTCCGCGATCACCCGGTCGTGCTGTGCGGATCTCGGTGATGTGCAGCTCACCCCGCCACCCCGAAGGAGTATCGCGGCTACTGCTGGGCTAGGCTCCCCGCAGCATTCCGGCCGCGGGGCCGCGCGGTGCGCAGCGCGCCCCGGCATCCCGGCGGCACGGGTTGGATCACGCAGCGAGGAGGCGTCGCGCAGTGGGCTTGCGGCAGCAGCACGGGCGCCTGAAGGAGGGGACCCGAGTGCCACGGCTGGTCAAAGTCGCCGGGCTGGTGGGCCTGGTCGCGGTCGCGGCCACGGGCTGTTCGGCCGATGAGGTCCTGCGGTTCGGCTGGCCGCAAGGGGTCACCCCGCAGGCGGAGTCGATGCGCCAGCTGTGGACCTGGTCGGTGATCGCTGCGCTGGCGGTCGGTGTCCTGGTGTGGGGCTTGATCTTCTGGTCGGTGGCCTTCCACCGCAAGAAGAGCGAGGAGCTCCCGCGGCAGTTCCAGTACAACGTGCCGCTGGAGGTCATCTACACCGCCGTCCCGTTCGTCATGGTCGTGGTGCTGTTCTACTTCACCGCGGTCACCCAGAACTACGTGATGGCCAAGCCCGCGAACCCGGACCAGCGGGTCAACGTGGTGTCGTTCCAGTGGAACTGGGAGTTCAACTACCCCGGCCACAAGACCCCGGACGGCCAGCCGGTCCGCACCGTCGGCAGCAGCAGCGAGATCCCGCTGCTGGTGCTGCCGACCAACGAGCGGATCGAGTACAACCTCAGCTCGACCGACGTGATCCACTCGTTCTTCGTGCCGGAGTTCAACTTCAAGCGGGACACCTTCCCGCACCCGGACAAGAACGACCAGGACAGCAGCTTCCAGAACACGATCCAGCGCGAAGGCTCGTTCGTCGGGCGCTGCGCGGAGCTGTGCGGCACCTACCACTCGATGATGAACTTCGAGGTCCGCGCGCTGTCCCCGGACAAGTTCGACAGGTACATGGACTTGCGGAAACAGACCAACCCGGCCACCGGCGAGTACTACACCGCGGCCGAGGCGTTGGGTGCGATGAACTGCGGTGAGCTGTGCTCGCCGCGGGCGGTGACCTCGGTGCCGTTCGACACCGACCGCACCTCCGGTGAGGCATCCACCATCGGCGGCAGGTCGGCAGGCAACTGAGGCCGTCGCACGGCGCGAGAGTGAGGACTCCATGAAGGTCGAAGCGAAGATCTTCAACATCATCACGCTGTTCTTCTTCCTGTCCGCGGTGGTCTACGGGCTCTGGTCCAAGGAGCCGGTGGGCACGGTGGCGCTGGTCCTGGTTGGCGGGTTGTCGCTGCTGATCGGCAGCTACTTCAACTTCGTGGCGCGGCGCATCGAGACCCGGCCGGAGGACAACCCGGACGCCGAGATCAGCGACGGCGCCGGCGAGCTGGGCTTCTTCAGCCCCGGCAGCTACTGGCCGGTGGGCGTGGCCGCCTCGGCGGCGTTCGCCGGTGTCGCGCTGGCGTTCTTCCACACCTGGATGATCGTGATAGCCGTCGGAACGATCTTGATCACGGTCGCCGGCCTGGTCTTCGAGTACCACACCGGGCCGAACCACGAGTGAGTTCCGCGAACTCCGCGCCCCCTGGACCTCGCCGGTCCGGGGGGCGTTTCGCCGTTCGGCGGGGGTTTCGAGCCGCTCGGCGGGCTCGCACCGCCGAGCGGCGGACTCGCCGGAGGACGAGACCGCTCGGGGACCGCGTCCGAACGCTTAGGATTTCCCCGGCCGGGCGCCGCGTCCGGCGGATGCCTTGGAGGTTGTTCTCGTGATCACCGCGATCGTGCTGATCCAGACCGTCGCCGACCGCCTGCCCGAGGCGGCGCAGGAGATCGCCGACATCGACGGCGTCGCCGAGGTCTACTCCTGCGCGGGCGACGTCGACCTGATCGCGATCGTGCGGGTGCCGGACCACGAGAAGATCGCCGAGATCGTGCCCGGCGGGATCAACAAGGTCAGCGGCGTGCTCGACACCGACACGCACATCGCCTTCCGCTCCTACTCGCGCCAGGACACCGAAGCCGCCTTCTCCATCGGCCTGGAGGACTAGGTTCAGGAATTGGTTCGCGCAGCTGGTCGGGTGGCGGAACCTCAGCCAGGCGTCTTCTGGCTCCGGGCTCTCGCGTGAACGGACCGCCGGACCAACCGGTGGGTCAGTGCGCGGCCCAGCGGGCCAGCAGCGCGGCCGCGGCGCCGGAATCCAGCGCCTGCCTGGCGCGCTCGATGCCGTCGCGCAAC
>NZ_JAFRFW010000216.1:0-7696 GCF_017434145.1 Saccharopolyspora sp.
ATCGGCGCTGCGCGCCGCTTCCCCCGGGATCGACACCGATCGCGGCACCGTCAACGACGCTTGCGAGGACGGCGACGATGCCGTAGGTCAGGCGGGCAGCCTGTGACGGCCAACGAAGCCTCGCTCACCGCGCTCGCCGCCAGTGCCGCATTCCGATCTGAGGAGTCCAAGCGCAGCATCGAGAAGGCGCTCAAGCAGATGCGCCGCGACGGTGAGGCCATCAGCGTCGCGGCCGTCGCCCGGCGGGCCGGACTGGCCCGCGCCACCGTCTACCGGCATAAGAAGTTGCTCGAGAAGATCCACCGGCAACGCCGGAGCGCCGCGCCGGATCGTCCCGCTGACGGCTCAGCCGCGGCCGTGCCGCAGCCAGCGGCCGACCCCGATGCCGGGGTGATCGCAGGAATGCACCTGCGACTGCGTCACAAGGACGCCAAGATCGCCGAGCTGACCCGGCAAATCAAGCACCTCGAGGGCACCATCGCCCGGCTGCACGGTGAGATCGACGACCTCTCACCGGACTGACCGCCACCCTCCGGCACTGCCGGCCCGATCAGCTACTGCAACCAACGGGCGCAGTCCTCGGCTGCCCGGGCCAGCACCGTCTGCAGGCGATCAGCTCTCCGGGCCCGGTCGGTGAGAAAGGCGATCGCCGTCTCGCCATCGAGGTCTCGGGACGGCGCGCACATCCAGCACGCCGCGGTCCACGGATCAGCCGCACCGCGCAATGCACGCCAGACAGCGAGCAACTGCTCGTCAACCCGCCGGTCGGGGCGGAACTGCCAGGCCGGGAATACCGGCGTGCCGGCGGCGAGCGGCACCGCGATCACGTGGTCGGCGGCGACCATCGCGCTCAGTTCAGCGTCTGTGACCGTGAGGTAGCTGGTGACCCCGTCCGCGTCGTAGAAGGGCCCAACGAGCTGGTCGAGCAGAGAGCCTGCGCCGTCAGAGTCGTCGGTGTCGGTGGCGGCCTCGTTCACGCGGTCGATGAT
Organism: Saccharopolyspora sp.; assembly: GCF_017434145.1. Lineage (NCBI taxonomy): Bacteria > Bacillati > Actinomycetota > Actinomycetes > Pseudonocardiales > Pseudonocardiaceae > Saccharopolyspora > Saccharopolyspora sp. The sequence continues at coordinate 990 of NZ_JAFRFW010000216.1, forward strand.
CCTTGGCGCGGCGTGGGCTTGTCCACCCCCGATCCCGGCCCCTGGGGGGGTAAATACTGACGGATATGGCCAGAAGCGACGAGGCTGCGCAGTTCGTCTCCGGCAATGACCGGTTGACCCAGATCCTGTCCGATCCGCAGCTACGGACACGTGTGGATGCGATCGTCGACGAGATGAGCCTGATCGACCGCCGCTACCGCGCGGCCGTACAGGCCCTCGACAGCGCCGTGGCCGCGACGGAACCTCTGATCGGGCCCCATGGCGGCACGTCGGCCGCCGTAGTGCTCGAGGCACTCCAGCGGCGCCTCCTGGCCGCCGGTGTGCGTGAGGTTGGCATCACGCTCACGCTCGCCGATCACGAGGTGACGGTGCCGATGCAGCGGGTCATCGGCGGCGCCGAACACTGAACCGCCGCAAAGGGGCGGTGCTCGTTAGTCGGTCGCAGCGGCGTCGGGGACGAAACCGCTCGCCGCTGCATCGGCTGCGCACAGTGTCCTGGCCCAGCTCCCGCGGTGCGAAGGCGCACCCTGCGCGCCGCACTCCTCACAGGTCCGCTCCGATCGCCGCTCGGCCGCCCGGATCAGATCGTTGAAGCCGGGCCGGGACTTGTCGGGCTCGAACTCGACGTAGTAGCGCAGGCCGCCGAACTTCTCCTTGACCTGCACCAGCTGGTAGTCGGGGTCGATGGCGCTGAGCTCGTGGTCGAGGTCGATGATCAGCTGGTACCAGCCGCTTCGGATGTCGAGCGAGGGGTACGCGCCCGGAAGAAAACGAGCGCGGATCCGCTCCAGTGCAGCCTCGGTCAGGTCCTCTGTCATGGTCTGAGCCTGCCAGCCCCGGCACACCGGCGGTCCACACCCCCGACCGCAACCCGGCCTGGCTGGATCCGGCCGAAACTGCCGCCGAGCGTGAACGCTGCATGAACACCGCATCGGCGTACCACCACCGACCTGGTATCGGATTTCGATATCGACTACCGTTCTCGAGGTTGGTAGGTCACGACTGAGGAGGATCGGTGTCCGAACAGGCTGCGCTGCAACGAAGACTCGGCGTCGGTGACGCGGTGGTCATCGGTGTGGGGTCGATGATCGGCGCGGGGATCGTCGCCGCGTTGGCGCCGGCGGCGTCCGCGGCTGGTTCAGCGTTGCTGATCGGCCTCGCTGTCGCCGCGGTGGTCGCGTACTGCAACGCGGTCTCGTCAGCGCGGTTGGCCGCGCGGTACCCGCAGTCCGGCGGTACGTACGTGTACGGGCGTGAGCGCTTGGGCGCATTCTGGGGGTATCTGGCCGGGTGGAGCTTCGTGGTCGGCAAGACCGCCTCGTGTGCGGCGATGGCCTTGACGGTCGGCGCGTACGCGTGGCCGGAGCACGCGCGTGCCGTCGCTGTCGGCGCGGTGGTGGCGTTAACGGCGGTCAACTATCGCGGGGTGCAGAAGTCGGCGTTGCTGACCCGGGTGATCGTGGCGGTGGTGCTGGCCGTGCTCGCCGCGGTGGTGGTGTCGGCGAGCGGGTCCGGATCGCTGCATGCCGAGCGGCTGGCGATCTCCTCGCCGGTGTCGGTGTACGGGGTATTGCAGGCCGCGGGCCTGTTGTTCTTCGCGTTCGCTGGGTACGCGCGGATCGCGACCCTCGGTGAGGAGGTGCGTGATCCGCAGCGCACGATCCCGCGGGCGATTCCGATCGCGTTGGCGATCACGCTCGTGGTGTACGCGGTGGTGGCGACGACGGCACTGGCGGTCCTGGGCCCGGAGCAGATGGCCGCCTCAGCGGCGCCGCTGACCGACGTCGCTCGCGTGGCCGGCGTCCCGGGGATCGTCGCGCTGGTCAGTGTCGGTGGCGCGATCGCTGCCTTGGGGTCGTTGCTGTCACTGATCCTGGGCGTGTCCCGCACCACCTTGGCGATGGCGCGCGATCGGCACCTCCCGGAAGCGCTGGCAGCCGTGCACCCGAAGTTCGGGGTGCCGCATCACGCCGAGATCGCCGTCGGCGTGGTCGTCGCCGTTCTCGCCACCACCGTGGACGTGCGTGGCGCGATCGGCTTCTCCTCGTTCGGGGTACTGGCCTACTACTGCATCGCCAACGCCTCGGCCTGGATGCTCAGCAATTCTGAAGGCCGCCCCCGTCGGCTGATCCCGATCGTCGGCGCAACCGGTTGTGTCGTGCTGGCGTTCACGCTGCCACTGCCTTCGGTGTTGACCGGCGCCGCAGTCATCGCCCTCGGCGCCCTCGTCTACGGCGCACGCCGGCAGATGCAGGCCCGGTGAACGGTCCCGGTTTCGGTATCGTCGACCGATATGGACCTGGTACGTGACCTACTCCGCGGAGTCGTTCCCGTCCACGTCCTGCACCATGCCGCCGAAAACGGTGGGGTCTACGGCGCGTGGATGACCGACGAACTCGCCCACCACGGATACCGCATCTCACCGGGCACCCTCTACCCACTGCTGCAACGGCTCGAGGACGCCGGGCTACTGACCTCGCAGGAGCAGACCGTCGATGGCCGCGTCCGCCGCGTCTACACTGCCACGACCGCAGGGATCGACGAACTGGGCAACCTCCGCCGGGTCATCGGTGAACTCTCCGGCGAGCTCCTCGATCCCAGTCCTCGCGAGGACAACTCCTGCTGACCGGGCGCAGTCGTGGTCACCGGCCAGCTCGCAGCGGCGTGCCTATCGGCTGGCCAGCTCGGCGATCAGGGCGCTGACGCGGGCGGCGATGTCGACGCGGACCAGATGCATCCGGAGATTATCTATAGCTGACGGGTCCGGTGAGGGGTTGGCCAGCAGGGATGTTGTGGTGGGCATGTCCACCACACGGTCGTAGCTTGACGGTAGGACGGAGCCCGTTAGCGGGTGCGCATCCGAATACGGGGGCTCAGCTCAGTTGGTAGAGCATCGCCTTTGCAAGGCGAGGGTCAGGGGTTCGAATCCCCTAGCGTTGCGGGTTACTGACGAACGTCGTCAACAGAGAGCTTCCGGCTACCGGTCGGGTGGCTAGGTTCGTGAGGGTCAGCATCACTTGTTCACGAATTTGAGCGCCATCCGGGGCAGGATCTGCCTTGGAATGTTCATGAATTTGAGCGTCACTCGGCGGGCGTTGCGGCTCCCCCAGCGAGACGGTTCCGGGTGTGGGCGAGGCGGTAAGAGTCGGTGCCGGATTCGATGATGTTCCCGCAGAAGGTCAGCCTGTCGACGATGGCGGCGCAGCATCATCGCACGAAACCAGCAGGTACGCGTCGAACCTCGGCGCCCATTCAGAGGGACTGTCTCGATCGGTGTGATGCTCCGCCGCTGCATTGTTCGCTACAGAGTCATCTGTAGTGCATGACACGATGAATGAGGGCGGGTAGGAGGTGGGCCGTCGCTCGCAACTCGTGGTCCTCGTCAGGGGGCTCCACGCTTCCGAGTCCTCGCCCGTGGTACGGGGTGTTCGCCTCGAGCCTCGTGCACGCGCTCTGGTGAGTTCCGGCTTCGTTGACAGTGGATTGGCAGGATCGGGTGGCATTGTTTCGGTGTGTTCACTGATATCGCCGGGATTCCGGCGCATCCCTTGTTCGTTCACGGTGCTGTGGTGTTGGTGCCGCTTGCAGCTCTGTTACTGGTGGTCTGCGCATGGTCGGCTCGGGCCTGCGACCGCGCGGGCTTGGTTCTCCCGGTCCTTGCGCTTGCTGCGGTGATCGGCTGCTATCTGGCGAAGGAGTCGGGGGAGCGGTTAGAGAAGCGGCTGGCGATGGCTTCGATGCGCGCGCAGATCGAGGATCACTCGACGCAGGGGACAGTCACGTTCTTGTGGTCTATTGCCTTGTTCGTTCTTGCGGTGATGGTGTGGGCCGGTTCTAGTTCGTGGGTTCATCGGAAGGTTCCGGTGATGGCCGCTCTTCGTGGGCGGGTGGGCGCAATCGCGCTCGGTGTTCTGTCTGTTCTTGTTGCCGTCGGTGGGATCGTCGGGGTGGTGATTGCAGGGCATTCGGGCGCGGCGATGGTGTGGTCAGGCATTTGACGATCGGGTTATCGGGCTGCGGCGCGCTGCGGTGGCGGATCTTGGTTTAGGTGAGGCTTGTGGTTCCGAGGAGTCGGCCGATCGCGTAGGTGATGGCCATGGCGGCTGCGCCGCCGACGAGGAGCCTGATGACCGCTGTGCGGCGGTTGGCGCCGCCGAGCGCGGCTGAGGCGTAGCCGGTGACGGCGAGTCCGACTGCGACGGCGAGCACGATCCAGAGCATGCGGTGCCAGGCGATCAGGGAGGCTGCGATGGGGATGAGCGCGCCGAGGCTGAACGCGACCGCTGACGATAACGCCGCTGCCAGGGGATTGGTCAGTTCTTCCTGGTCGATACCCAACTCGATGTCGAGATGAGCACGCAAGGGGTCGGCGGCAGTGAGTTCAGTGGCGACCTGCCGGGCGGTCGCCTCGCTCAGTCCCTTGGCGGTGTAGAGGCCGACGAGTTCGTCGAACTCCTCTTCCGGCTGCTCCAGAAGTTCCCGTTGCTCTTTCGCGATCCACGCCTTCTCGGTGTCACGCTGGGTGCTCACGGATACGTATTCACCGAGGGCCATTGCTGATGCGCCTGCTGACAGTCCGGCGACGCCGGCGACCAGAATGGCTCCGGGGGTGGCGGCGGTTGCGGCGACGCCGATCACCAATCCCGCGGTGGAGAGCAGGCCATCGTTGGCTCCGAGGACTCCGGCTCGGAGCCAATTCAGCTTGCTCCCGACTGCGCCGCTGTGCGGCTCACCGTCGTGTCCTGAGCGTTCTGTCGCGGTGTCGGCGATCCCGTCCCTGTTCGTCACAGCGGCCAGACTAAACGCTGGTCAGCGGCCATTTCAACGAACGTGAGGCTACCCTAGTGCAGGGGGAGGGACTGCTGCACCGATAGGTGACATCTGATCTGGCTTGCCCGAGGGGTGGGCCTGGAAGGATGGCCATCGTGCCTAAGCCCTATCTGCAGGAGTTCCGTGACGATGTGGTCCGGGTTGCCCGGGACCGTGAACCTGGGGGGACACTCGCGCAGGTCGCGAAGGACTTCGGGATCCACGAGATGACCTTGACGAAGTGGCTGCGCCGCGCCGACATCGACGACGGCACCAAGCCCGGCATGACGAGCGGGCAGTCCGCTGAGCTGCGGGAAGCCAACAAGCGAATCCGGTTGTTGGAGCAGGAGAATGAAGTCCTGCGCCGGGCCGCGGCGTATCTGTCGCAGGCGAACCTGCCGGGAAAATGATGTACCCGCTCGTGCAGGAGCTCGCCGCCGACGGGATCCCCGTCACGGTGACGTGCCGGGTTCTCAAGCTCGCCAGACAGCCCTACTACCGCTGGCTCAAGGACGCGGTCACCACCGCCGATCGGGTCGCGGCGGACCGGGCGAACGCCCTGTTCGACGCGCACCGTGATGATCCAGAGTTCGGGTACCGACTCCTCGCCGATGAAGCCGAAGCTGCAGGTCAACCGATGAGCCCGAGGACGGCGTGGCGGATCTGCTGCGCTAACGGCTGGTGGTCGAGCTTCGGCAAGAAACGTGCACGCAACGGTAAGAAGCCCGGTCCGCCGGTGCACGACGACCTGGTCGAACGGGACTTCACCGCTGAGTCCCCGAACGAGTTGTGGTTGACGGATATCACTGAGCACTGGACCGACGAGGGCAAGCTCTACCTCTGCGCGATCAAAGACGCTTGCTCGGGGCGGATCGTCGGCTACAGCATCGACTCCCGCATGCACTCGCGGCTCGCGGTGGCTGCGCTCAACAATGCGGTCGCCCGCCGAGACGATGACGTCTCGGGTTGTATTGTCCACTCCGACAGGGGCTCTCAGTTCCGATCGCGCAAGTTCGTGTCCGCTCTCAACCGGCACGGCCTGGTCGGATCCATGGGTCGCGTCGGCGCCGCCGGTGACAACGCAGCGATGGAATCGTTCTTCGCGCTCCTGCAACGCAACGTCCTCGACCGGCAACGGTGGAGCACTCGCGAGCAGCTACGGATCGCGATCATCACCTGGATCGAGCGGACCTATCACCGCCGACGCCGGCAAGCACGCCTCGGCCGGTTGACCCCGATCGAATACGAGACCATCATCAACACAGCCGCCTCGGCGGCATAACACCGCAACTGTCACCTATCGGTGCAGCAGTCCCAGATCCGCAACGGAAACATCGTGAACCCGAGCATTCTGTCGTTCCAAGGTCGCACTGCTACGTACCCGCACTGAAAGGACGAGTCTGCCAGGTGTACCGGAACAAGTCGCTACGAGCGTCTGCGAAGACGGCACGTGCGCCAGCAGCGCGACCTGACCTGTTCGGCCAACCGGGCGAGCTGACTTCGGCTCACCGCGAGCCGAAAACTCCCCGTCCTCGTAGCCCAGGATGTGCCGCGCCAACGCAACGACCGTTCTAATCCCAGCACTCTAGCACTTCAGGAAACCAAATCCAGCAGGTGATGGACGCGCCAGCCTCGACTGCGTCGCTCAGCAGGCGGCGGCGCTGCATAGGCTCCTGACCTCGCTGCCGCCTGACGCCGCGCGGCGCGTCACCGGCGGCGAGAAGGACACGATCTCCCAACTGGCCTCGCGGATGCTGTGGTCCTCCACTGCGGACCTGTACCAGCAGGGGCGCTATGAGTACGCGAAGCAGGTGGTCGCGCGGGCCCGGGGCGGCGCAGCGGAGGGGATCACCGAGCTGCGGCTGGTCACGAACTCGCTCGACACCAGCGAGCAGTTC
>NZ_JAFRFW010000217.1:0-11559 GCF_017434145.1 Saccharopolyspora sp.
ACCCGCACCGCCTCCTCCGCCACCGCCCGCTGCGCCGCAGCCGCTGCCACCGCCGGCCGAACCCGAGCAAGCGCCCGCGCAGACCGCGGCCACCGGTGACCTTTCGCTGCCCGCGGGCGCTCCCGAAGGCGCGGTGGTCGAACCGGGCTCGCGCACGCTCGTCGTGGCGCTGCGCGAACCCGACCGGCTCGCCATGGTCGATCTCGACACCCGGCGGGTCGACGTCGTGCCCGCGCCCGGGGCGGCCCGGCACCTGGTCACCGGGCGGCCCGGCGAAGTCCTGGTGCTCGGGGAGAACACCGGGCGAGTGGCCCGGGTGGCCGTGCCGAGCGGACAGGTCCTCGGCGAGGTCCCCGTCGGCCCGCAACCGCACGACGCCGCGCAGGTCGGCGAAACCGTGTTCGTGAGCAACGAGATGGGCGGATCCGTCGGTGTGGTGCGCGACGGGCGGATGGTGCGGGAGCTGCCCGGCTTGGCCCAGCCCGGCGGCCTCACCGCCACCGGCGGGCGCATCGCCGCCGTGGACGTCCGCGGCAACCGGCTGCACGTGTTCGACGCGTCGACGCTGCGCGAGGTCGCGGTGCTGCCGGCAGGTCTGGGGCCGAGCCACGTCCGGCCGATCGGCGAAGGCCGCGTAGCGGTGGCCGACACGCGCGGACATGCGGTGCTCACCTTTTCGATCACCGGGCGGCCGCGGCAGCTCGGCGCCGCACCGCTGCCCGGGCGGGCGTACGGCCTGGCAACCGACCCGGCGCGCGGCAGGGCGTACGCGACCTCGGCGAACACGAACCAGCTCGCGGTGCTCGACATCCGGCCGGACGGGACGCCCGCCGCGCCGCGGTTGCTTCCCGCGGTGCAGCAGCCCAACGACGTCGCGGTGGATCCGCGCAACGGCGACGTCTGGGTGGTCGGCACTGCTCGGGCGGAGCTCCAGGTGCTGCCCGCCGCGCGTCTGAGCGGATGACCGACGGTGTCGACACACTTGCCCCGAACAGCGGAGGACCCCCACGCCAGGGGGAGGAGCGCGGGGGTCGGAGGGGATCTCCACAGTCGCTGACCGGGGGTGTGTCAGCGACCTGATTGTGGCACGCGCTCCCTGATTTGGGGAGGGATTCGCGGAGAACCGCACCGCTTGCGCCGGACCCGTTCCCTCTGGCGAAACGCGCAGCGCCGCCGACCGCTCGCGGGCGCCGGCCACCGCCCGTGCGTCCGATGTGGATCGCTTGTCGGGTGTCGCCGGAGCGGGCTCGCTGGGTGATTCCGAAGTGGATCGATCAGAGCGTCTGATTACGCAGCGTCCTAAACGAATCACTCTGTGGGGGGCTGCGGCTGTTGACAGCCTGTGGATAACCTGCGGCCGAAACCCGAGCCGGGGAGGCGTCATGTACGGGTCGCTGGACGTGCGAAAGTTCCTGTGGCAGCAGGAGGAAACCGCCCACCGAGGATCCTCGGCGGTGCCCGCTCCGCGCAGCGGTGAGCCCGCCCGGATCACCGCCGACCAGGTGCACAGAGCGCGCATAGCGGTCGCCCGCAGCGCGGCGGACACCGAGGACTGCCGGCTGCTGCTGGACATGCTCGGACTCGTCCCGGACGACGAGGACGGCGAGCCGCCGGTCATCCGCTGAACCCGCGGCCGCGGCCGGAAACGGTTGCGGTGTCGGCGAACCGCGCTGCGCGGTGTCGGACTCTGCTACTTCGGAGAAGCGCACCGTCCGCGGCCGCGCCTTGCTCGGCGGCGAACCCGGGAGCGGATCGGCGATCCGGCGTGCGGAACCTTCCCCGCGAGGCGTGCACCCCCCGGTCGCCCGCCTCGCGGGGGAAGGAACCGGCCGAGCCGCGCCCGGCCTGCGGGAAACATACCGCGAGGTTTCTTTCCCGTTCCGTCCAGGTCACCGCTCGGTCCCGCGGTGGTCACCGGTGTGACACGGGCACGGCGCATGGGCAGCCGACGGTGCAGCGCGGTAACTTCGCGTGGCGTAGTTGATCATCCTTTCGTGGACTGCGTCACCGCATTGGTGAATGTCACCGCTCGCGCAGCGGCGCGGTCCACGTTCCAGCCGCCGGAGCCGCGCCATGCCCCAGCAGCGCCGGGCGCAAGTCACCCGTCGTGCCATCGTCATCGCTGCTGCCGAGGAGTTCGACCGCACCGGCTACGAGGCCACGCCGTTGAGCGCCATCCTTCGCCGCAGCGGCGTCACCAAAGGCGCGTTCTACTTCCACTTCCCGTCGAAGGAGGCGGTAGCCGCCGCGCTGGTCCGCTTCCAGTCGCAGGCGTGGTCGAAGGTCTGGCAGCGCTGGACCGAACGCGGACTCGACCCGCTGACCACCGCGGTCGGCATCGTCGACGAGGCGGTGCGGATCCTGGAGCGGGACGTGGTGATCCGCGCGGGCACGTAACTGGCGCAGCGCGACAACGGCTCCGCGCTGGACTGGGAGCAGCGGCTCGGAGAGCTGTTCCGGCGTTCCGCGCAGCGCGGCCTGCTGCGTTCCGGGGTCGATCCGGTGGCGGCGACCCGCGTGGTGCACGCGGCCCTCGTCGGCGTCCGGGTGCTCGGCGCGCAGCGACGCGCGACCGGCATGACCCAGCAGATCGGCGACGTGTGGCGGGTGATGCTCGGCGGCATCGCCAGCGCGGAGTGGCTGCGGGAGAACCCGTCGGTGAGCGCTCCCCCCGCCGGCCGCTGAGAGCGGCGTCACACGATCCGGTTTTTCGCCGCGGAGCGCCTCCGAAGCGCTCGCCGACCCCGCTCGGCCACCTCCGCCGGCTGCCCGGCGACCATCGAAGCACCCCGGCTGAGGAGTGAAAAACGCTGGTCAAAGCGCTACCATTAGGCATTGTCGCGGCCGCTCCGGCGGCCGCGGGAGGGCGGCCCGCGCGCAACGGACCCCCCGGTTTGGAGCCCGCCAAGGTCGTGTCGTAAGCTTTAATCACTCCGAACGGGGCGCCCCGCGAAGGGAAAGCCGGTAGGAGGCAAGGCCGGGTCGGTTCCGAATCGGCCAAGCCCCCATCGTCTAGCGGCCTAGGACGCCGCCCTTTCAAGGCGGTAGCGCGGGTTCGAATCCCGTTGGGGGTACGCTACAACAGCACATGGCCCAGTGGCGCAGTTGGTCAGCGCGCCGCCCTGTCACGGCGGAGGTCGCGGGTTCAAGTCCCGTCTGGGTCGCCAGAGCGATCGGCTGAGGAGCCGGGCGCCACGGCCAGGTAGCTCAGTTGGTACGAGCGTCCGCCTGAAAAGCGGAAGGTCGGCGGTTCGACCCCGCCCCTGGCCACCGCTCAGACCAGCCAAAAAGCCCCACCGGTTGCCGGTGGGGCTTTTTCAGGTCTTCGTTTGAGGTCTCAGTCGCTTCCCCAAGGAAGGCGTTCAGCCTGCCCGCCGCGTCTAGCCGGATCTCGTCGGTGGCGTAGCGCTTCTTCATCGACAACGTCGACCAACCCATCATGTCCATGACGGTCCGGTCGGGGACGCCGAGGACCAGCGGCTGACGCGCCCTGAGCTGAGCACCGATTCCGGTGGGCCCGCTTGTTTCGAATTCCGCCAATGTGCGGGGCTGCTTGGAAGCGGGCGCCTGTGCTCGGCGCGGCTGATCATGCGGTGTGCGTGGTGGGGGAAGACGTGCTGAGCGCTGATCGGCCGCCGGTTCACTGCACGCGGGTCTCACGGACGGACGGGGAGATCGTGTACTTGTACACCCAGACGCCGTGCGGACGCTGGTGATCCTTCACGTACCACGCGGGGGTTTCATCGGCGGGTTCCGAACCGTCTCGCGGCACGGGCAGCGGCGATAGCGGAGCGCCGTCGGCCCCGGCAGGCAGCGTGATCTCCCGGCCGTCCTCGGGGCCACCGAACAGCTCGATCCGAGTGTGCAGGTCCACGGGTGATCCCTCCCAGGGCTGGAGTCTTGCGTGCGGCCACCGGATGAGACCGCGGGCGGCGGTGACAGGTTCCCTTGTCCACACAAACGAGTGAGCATCCGCAAAGTTGCGCGAGAAAGTGAATTACCCCTGAAAGTAGGACGCCCCCGCGCTCAACCGGCCTGGGGGTCACCGGGAGTGCGGGGGCGATAAGTCCACCCCTGGGGGTCAGGTGGACGCCTTCCAGGTTACTTGGTGGTATGCCGAATGTCTCTAGGTGCAGAGATCTTTTTTCCACGAGCCCGGTGTGCAACATCACACGATCGGACTAGCGAACCGGACCAGTGCGAGCGCCTGATCGTCGTGCCGTTTCGGTCGCGGCCAGCGGGTTCCGTCCGGGTCTGCGTCCTCGGCTGCGCGCACTCGGTCCAGCACGGCTCGGGGCCCGGCACGGGACGCCTCCTCGAGCATCGCCGACCAGTCCTCGTAGCTGCCGTACTCCTGCACTCCGCAGGACACACCGTCGGTGGCCGCCAAGGCCGCTCGCACCGCAGGCCGCGGCCAGTCGGCGCGGGCGGCGTGGAACGCTGCTTCGGGGACTGCCTCGGCGACCCAGAAACCTCCGTCGACATTGCGCCAGCGGGACGTGCGATCCATCGACGAACCCAGCGCGCGGCGGTGCCCTGCGCCGAATCCGCCGCCGGAAAGCAGGCGTTCGCGGTAACCGCCGCCGCTGCCCAGCGCCGCGAGCTGGTCGTCGATCACCGGCTGCGGGCCGTCCCCGGTGAACACCACGATCGGGCTGTCCGCGAGAACCAGGGCCTCGACGTGGTCGTCGTCCCAGCGCAACAGCGATGCAGTGCTCGAAGGGGAGGCGCCGGGCCGGAGTTCCCAGGTGTCCGCCACATCGCTGATCGCCTCGGCGAGCACATCCGCCAGGTCCGCGCCCGGAACGGCCAAGCGCGGCCGCAACGCCTCGGCGAGCTGCGCGGCGTACCAGCCTCCGGAGCGTGCCGCCGGGTTCAACGACGTCGCGCCGTCGAGCACCGCCACCGCGTTGGGCAGCACCAGCACCACGTCCTCGCTCCGGCCGGGTCCGGAGAAGTGATCACCGGCCTGTTCCGCGACTTCAACGCTAGGCATGGTCCGATCGTCCGCTGCGGCGCACCGCGGCCAACGGCAGCAGCGACTGCGTGAGAACCCCGATCAGCAGGGCGTACACGACGGTCCCGACGCCGACGGAACCGCCCAGCAGCCACCCGGCGGCGAGCACGACGAGTTCGACAACGGTCCGCGCCACCCGCACCGACCAGCCGGTGCGCGCGTGCAAGCCGGTCATCAGGCCGTCCCGCGGCCCGGGGCCGAGCCGGGCGCCGACGTACACCGCAGTGGCCGCGCCGTTCAGCAGCACTCCCCCCACCAGCAACGCGAGCTGCCAGACCAGCGCGTGCGCCTGCGGCAGCACGGCCAGCGCCACATCCACCGACCCGGCTACGACCACGACGTTGGCGACGGTGCCGATGCCCGGTCGCTGCCGCAGCGGCACCCACAGCAGCAGCACGATGATGCTGGTCAACGCCGTGACAGCACCGAAGCTCCAGCCCAGCCGGTTGGTCAGCCCGTCGTGCAGCACGTCCCACGGCGACAATCCGAGCCCGGCGCGGACCATCAACGCCATGCTCGTGCCGTAGAGCCAAAGCCCGATCAGCAGCTGCGGCAGCCGGGTGGCCGGGCGCACTCGCACCGGTATCGGCGAAAGATCCACCTGAGCCGTTGTCGAAGTCATGTTTCGAGAGGTACCCGGGTATTGGTACCGAATACGAGGTCCAATCTGCAATTATTGGACCCATGTCCCGCGTGATCGGTCGAGTCGGCGCCCGCGGTATCGCGGACCTGCTCCAGGACTGGCACTCCGGCCGCCCCAGCTCCCGCGGCCTGCACCGCGCCGTGCGGCGGCTCGTCCTCGACGGCCGGTTGCCGCCCGGTACCCGGCTGCCTGCCGAGCGCGAGTTCGCCGAAGCGCTCGGGGTGAGCCGCACCCTCGTGGTGCGCGCGCTGGAACTGCTGCGCGAAGAGGGTTTCGCGGCCAGCAGGCAGGGATCCGGTTCTTGGGTCCGGCTCCCCGGCGACCGCGCGAACCCCGATCCGGGCGGCTGGCCCCCGGCGACCGGCGAGTTCATCAACCTCGCGCAAGCGACGCTGCCCGCGCCACCGGAGCTGACCACTGCACTGGATCGCGCCCGGTGCCTGCTGCCCGAGTACCTCAGCGGGCACGGCTACCAGGCGTTCGGCCTCCCCGAGCTGCGCGAACTGATCGCCGCGAGCTACGCGCGCCGCGGCCTGCCCACGAACCCGCAGCAAATCCTGGTGACCAACGGCGCCCAGCACGGCTTCGCGCTCGTGCTGCGCGCACTGGTGTCTCCGGGTGAACGGGTGCTGGTGGAGCACCCCACCTACCCGAACCCGCTGCAGGCCATTCGGGGCGTCGGTGCCGAGGCGGTGGCCGTGCCGATGCTCGCGCAGGGGTGGGACCTCGAGTTGATGTCGGCGACGCTGCACCAGGCCAACCCGAAGCTCGCGTACCTGATCCCGGACTTCCAGAACCCGACCGGCATCCGGATGGGCGCCGACGGGCGGGAACGGCTCGCCGGGATGCTGCGCCGGACCAGAACTCCCGCGGTGATCGACGAGACGTTGGTCGATCTGGACCTGACCGACGGCGAAGCGCCCGCGCCGGTGGCCGCGTTCGACGAGGGCCGGGTGATCACGCTCGGGTCGGCGGGCAAGTCGTTCTGGGGCGGTCTGCGGCTGGGCTGGGTCCGGGCGCCGGAGGACCTGGTGCAGCGCCTGCTGCTGGACCGGGCTGCGGTGGATCTCGGCAGTCCAGTCCTGGAGCAACTGCTGCTGACCGAACTGCTCCGCGAGCCGGAGCCGGTGTTGCGCCGCAGACGCGAAGAGGTGGCGCGGCTGCGGGATGTCTTGATCGCCGAGCTGGCGGAGCACCTTCCCGGCTGGCGGTTCCGCGTTCCGGACGGCGGGCTGTCGTTGTGGTGCGACTTGGGTTCCCCGGTGAGCAGCCGGTTGGTCGTGGCCGCCGAACAGCACGGGCTGCGGCTGGTTCCGGGCAGTCGGTTCGCGGTGCAGGGCTCGCTGGATCGCTATCTGCGGTTCCCGTACACCCTGCCAGCGGAGGAACTCCGGCAGTCGGTGCGGCGGATCGCGGCGGCGGCCGCGCCGCTCGGCGGCACCAGCGGTCCGTGCCCGCTGGACGTTCCGGTGAACTGACGCCCGGCGGTTCGCCCTCCGGCACGGCCCCTCGTCGTGCCGGAGGGCGACCGCGGGCACCCCGGTGCCGCAGGGGCCGTGCGGCACCGGGGCCGGGGCTTCCGGGCGAGTGACACGTCAGGTCAACAGTCGCTCGTCCGGAAAGCGCCCCCGATCCCGTCCGGCCGGGCGCAGGCGGCGGGACGGGAGACTGCGGTTGCGATGTGCGCGCCGGAGGCCCGGCCGGACTCCGGTTCAGTCGGGTGCGGCGGACGGTTCGACCAGAGCGATGCCGCGCAAGGCGGGCGGCTCGGCGTGGCCGCCCGCGGCGCGGGCGGGCCCGGATAGCCGGACTTGCGCGGGCAGGACGGCGTGCGGTCCGCGCAACTCATGTCCCGGCGCGGACGAGGTAGGTGCGGTGATCGTGCTGGGTGCGGGTGGCGGTGGAACCGGCGACGGTTGAGGTGGCGCCTCGTGGTGCGCTTCCGGCGTTTGCACGGCGTCGGGCGGGCTCCACGCGCTGTCGGCGTGGCCGATGTGTTGCTCTGCCGGACGTGGAGCGACGGCCCGCGGTGGAGCCGGAACGGGGACTTCGGCGTTCGGGCTCGGCTTTTGCGGTGTCAGGGACGTGGTCGCCGGTGGTGCGGAGTTGTCCGGCGAAACGGGCTCGTCGGCCTGCTCGGCGTCGCGCGCAGGTGCCGTGACTTCCTCGCCGAGCGAGGCGTCGATCGGTTCCTGCACGGCCGTGGCCAGCTGGACGTCGGGTTCTTCGACTCGGACTTGCTCGACTTCCGGGGAGCGCGGTTCGGCGATCTCGATCTCGTCCGGCTGCGCGGCTTCGGTTCGCGCGGCGATGTCCGGCATGGCTTCCTGCACCTGCGCGGACACGTCCGGCAACCGTTCCGGCTCGGCCGCCGCGACGCCGGTGCCGAGCAGCCAGGCACCGGCCGCGATGCCCGCGGCGGCGACGGCCCGCGTGGTGCAGGCGCGCAGGCGGGACCAGTGCCTGCGCCGCGCGCAGCTACCGGTCACCTGCACCACCGCCAATTTCCGGCTGCCTGTTTCCTGGCGGCCTGTTCGTCGACTGCTGTCGTTCCGGCTGCTCGGCCGCGGTCCCGGCGGACCGCCTTCTCCGGCCGGCCCGTCTGGCGGCCGGAGCCCGGAACAAGTGGGATCAATGGTCCCCCGCTACAGGATGGTCGGGAGCCCACACCGGTTTCAACCACCCGTACAGGCGGTCTACTGAAGCCGTTCGCAGCGCAGATCACGCGCGTACCGCGACGAGATCCGCACCGCTTGCCACTACGGTGTGTCCCGAGTGGACGAACCCGGTGACCGACCGCACAGTGTCCGCTGTGGACTCTACGATCGGAGGCCGGTTCAGCGCCGCCGAACTGGGCCGGAACTGGGCGCACTACGGCCACGACGTCCTGGTGCACGACCAGGGCGGCCCCGCGGAATGCCTGGTGCGCCGAGGTGAACTGGTCGTCGCGCGGGACTCCCTCGACGCGGCGTTGTCGCGGGTGCGCCGTTGGGTCGATCGGGTTCAGCAGGACGACGATCTGGAACTTGCGCGGATTCGCTTGCGGCCGTCCGAGCGGGATCGCTGCGTGGACATCGCCTGCGACGTGCCGGACGCCTGCGCGAACCACCTGCACATCGGTTCGCCGGTCATGTTCGGCACGCCGGTGATGTTCGGCAGCGGGGTGGAGCCGGACCCGGCGCCGCCGGTCCCCGAGCCCTCGGACCAGCACTGGGACGTGACCGTGGGCGTGCTGGACACCGGCTGCGACCCGCATCCCTGGTTCGCCGGGCGATCTTGGTTCGAGGAGGTGCCGGAAGTCCTGGACGCCGACGACGACAGCGATCAGGACCGCCAAGCGGGGCACGGAACATTCGTGTCCGGTGTGGTGCTGCGCCACGCGCCGGGCGCCGCGATCCGGGTGCAGAAGGTGCTTTCCTCGCTGGGGTTCACCGACGACATGACGGTCGTGGCCGGACTGCGGGCGTTGCGCGCCGATGCCCGGCGGCGCGGTGAGCCGGTCGGCGTGGTCGTGATGACCTCCGGCTGCCACACGCCCGACGACGAATGCCCACCGGTGTTGCGGGCGGAGATCGAGCGGTTCGCGGGCAGCGTGCTGGTGGCGGCTGCGGGCAACCACAGCTCGTCGCGGCCGTTCTGGCCCGCCGCGTCGCCGCGGGTCCTGGGGGTGGCCGCGGGCGACCGGGAAGGTGGGCTCGCCGAGTTCTCGAACTCCGGCGACTGGGTCGATGCGTGTGCGCCGGGCGTGGACGTGGTGAGCAGTTTCGTGCGGCTGCGGCCCGGGGGCGAGCGCGACTACGGCTTCGCGCGCTGGAGCGGGACCTCGTTCGCCGCACCGCAGGTCGCGGCCGCGGTGGCGGCCGCACTCCGGGAAGGGCGGAGCAGGGACGACGCGATCAGTACCGTCCTCCGGCGGTACCCGGTCGAGGGTTAATTGGGGTGGGGTGAATCTGATCGGCGGTCTCGCCCCTCTTAATCGCGAGAAGGCGATCAAGAGGGGAGGTGCCCGATGCGTGCCGTGCAGGACGGTTCCGATCCGGCTGGGGAGCCGGAGCTGATGGAGCGGGCGGCGGCCGGGGACCAGTTGGCCTGGCGGGAGCTCGTGGACCGCAACAGCGCGGTCGTGTGGGCTGCAGCCAGAGCGTATTCGCCCACGGTGACCGATGCGGAAGACGTGTGCCAGGCGACGTGGCTGCTGCTCGCGGAGAAGCTGGGGAGCGTGCGTGATCCCCGTGCGTTACCGGGATGGCTGGCCACGACGGCGCGGCGGGAGGCCGTCCGGTTGTCGAAGGCGCGGCGTCGGGAGTCACCGGTCGGATTCGAGAACGGGATCCTGGACGTGGTCGACGGGGGCGACGGGCCGGAGAGCAGCGCGCTGCGCTCGCTGACGGTTTCCCGGATGTGGCAGGCGTTCGCGCAGATGTCGTTGCGGTGCCAGCAATTGTTGCGGGTGGTCGCGGTGGCGCCGGATGCCAGCTACGAGCAGGTCGGCAAGGCCCTGGGGATGCCGCGGGGCAGCATCGGCCCGAAGAAGGGGCGGTGCCTGGCGGCGCTGCGGGAGCAGCTTTCCGGTGGCTCGGTTCCGGAGGAGGCCGCCGGATGAGGACGCGGAAACCAGCGGAGCTGCGCGTGTTGGACGATCTGTTCCACCAGTGCGATCCGCCACCGGGACGGATGCTCACCGCCGCTTATGCAGCCGTGGGCCGGGCGCACGGTTTCGAAGATCCGTCGGGGTTGGAGCTGATCGGGGACTCGGCCGACGAACCGGCCAACACCCGGCTGCACGGCGCCGCGTCTCGGACGCGGGTGCTGACGTATCTGATGCCTGGGCGGATCGTCGAGGTCGACTTGGTGCCGATGGTCGGTGGGATGCTCCGAGCGTCCGGGATCGTGCTCAACCAAGCGGGCGATGGCGTTCCGCAAGGTGAGGTCGTCCTGCGCTGCGCCGATGATCAGCACATCGCGGAGCTGGACGAGAACGGCCGGTACGGTGCGGCCGATCTGCACAGCGGGCCGTTGAGCGTCGTGTTCCGGCCGGCGGGCGCGGCGGCGCCGGCCGTGGCTGATTGGCTGGTCTGTTGAGCGCGGGGACCGCCGTCGCACCGGCGAGGATCTCCGAGTCGTCGGTGCTGTGGTGGCGGGATCGGGTCGGTGCGGACCCGGCTGGCGCCTTGCGCGTCGCCGAGGAAGTGCTGGCCACTGCCGGGGATCCGCAGCTGCGAGTGCTCGCCAGGCACGTCGCCTGCCTGGTCGCGGTCGAGCAGGGGCGTTCGTCGGACGCGCGGCAACACGCCCGGCTCGCTCTTGCGGCCGCGCTCCGCGCGCGGCTATGGGATCGGGCGGCGCAGGTGCGGCTGACCTACGCGTGGACCGAGTTGGACCGCGGTGATCCGGATGCGGCGTGGCAGCACCTGCTGACCGCGGAGCCGCACCTGAGCGGCGGTGACCTCGCGAGGGCCACCTGCCTGCGCGGCCTGCTGCGGTGCCAGGAGGACCGCTATGACGAGGCGGTCCGCAACCTGTCCGCGGCATTGCCGCGGTTGACCGGGCACAACGACCACCAGTGGGCGGCGAATGCGCTGGTCGGGCGCGGGCTGGCGCACCTGTACCGTAACCGGCTCGACGAGGCGGAGTCGGACCTGGCCGCGGCCGAACGGACGTTCCGCACCCATGGCCGGGTCAACCGTGCCGCGTTGTGCAGGCACAACCGGGGCTGCGTGGCGTTGCGGGCGGGAGATCTGCCGCGCGCGTTGCAGCTGTTCGACCAGGCGCGGGTGCGGGGCGTGGACCCCGACCAGTGCCCGGAGGTCCTGGTGGACCGCGCGGAGGCACTCGCAGGCGCAGGTATGCACGAGCCCGCGCGAGCCGAGCTGCTGCGAGCGGCCGACCGGCTGGAACG
>NZ_JAFRFW010000218.1:0-1715 GCF_017434145.1 Saccharopolyspora sp.
CGCCCGGATCCGGACGACCCGGAGCGGATCAACATCGGGCTGGCGGCGCTGGCCGAGCGGCTCGGACGGCCCGCGGTGCTGATCCCCACCGATGACGCCGCCGCCATCCACCTCGCCGAGCACGGCTCGTCGCTGCGCGGCTCGTTCGTCTTCCCCGAGCCGCCCGCCGGATTGCCGCGCCGGGTAGCCGGGAAGTTCACGTTGCACCAGGTCTGCCGGGAGCTGGAGGTGCCCAGTCCCCGCGCGGAACTGATCGGCACCACCGCCGAGGCCATCGAGTTCGCCGTCGAGGCCGGGTTCCCGCTGATCGCCAAACTGGCCACGCCGTGGACCGGTGCCATGAAGGTGCGCAGCACGACGATCGTGCGCGAGCGCGCGCAGCTGCTCGCGCTCACCCGCGAATGCGAACAGCAGCGCGCGGGCCGGTTGATGCTGCAGGAGTTCCTGCCCGGCGGCGCGGGAAACGACTGGTTCTTCCACGGATACCGCGGCTCCGCCGGCTGCCGCCCGGCGTTCACCGGGGTCAAGGCGCGGTCCTACCCGGCGCATGCCGGCCTGACCACTTTCGGGCGCTGCACGTCGAACACGCTGCTGCGCGGGCAGGCGACCGAGCTGCTGAAGCGGCTGGACTTCCGGGGGATCGCGGATCTGGACTTCCGCTTCGACCACCGGGACGGGCGCTACAAGCTGCTGGACTTCAACCCGCGGCTGGGCGCGCAGTTCCGGCTGTTCCGCGATTCCGCGGGCATCGACGTGGCGCTGGCGGCCTACCTGGACCTGACCGGGCAGCGGGTCGCGGAAGGACTGCCGCCGGTGGGCCGCAGCTTCCTGGTGGAGAACTACGACCCGCTCGGCGCGCTGAGCTACTGGCGGCGCGGCGACCTGCGGCTGCGGGACTGGCTGCGGTCGCTGCGGCGGGTGGACGAAGTGGCGTGGTTCGCCCGCGACGACCTCGCGCCGTTCGCGCTGATGTGCGTGTGGATGGGCAGGCGCGCGCTCACCCGGAGGTTCGGCGCGAAGCCGGGGAAGCGGTTGGTGGACCCGCCGCGCTACGAGGAACGCGGACGCGATGGCGGCAGCCGGCATCGGGGACGGACGCCGTACGCAGTCAAGGAGGATCGCTGATGAACGAAACCGTCGACGTCGCCGTGGTCGGCGCGGGGCCGTACGGGCTGTCGCTGGCGGCGCACCTGCGCGCCGCCGGGGTCCGGTACCGGCAGTTCGGCCACCCGATGGACCTGTGGCGCACCAAGATGCCGCGCGGGATGTACCTGAAATCCCAAGGTTTCGCCTCGAACCTGTCCGATCCGGACGGTTCGCACACGCTGCGGAACTTCTGCCAGGAGACCGGCCGCGGCTACGCCGATTACGGGGTTCCGGTGTCGTTGGACAACTTCATCGCCTACGCCGACTGGTTCCGCGAACAGCGCGGCCTGGACGTGGAAGAAGTGCTGGTCGACGACATCGACCGGCGCGGCGGGGCGTTCGAGCTGGAACTGGCCGACGGCGGCCGGGCGCGCGCCCGCGCGGTCGTGGTGGCCGCGGGAGTGCAGCACTTCCCGCGGATTCCGGAAGTCTTCTCCGACCTGCCGCCGGAGTTGTGCTCGCACAGCTCGGAGCACGCCGACCTCGCCGGCTTCGAGGGACGCCGGGTGCTGGTGGTCGGCGCGGGCCAGTCGGCGCTGGAATCCACCGCGCTGCTGCACGAAGGCGGC
>NZ_JAFRFW010000219.1:0-2112 GCF_017434145.1 Saccharopolyspora sp.
CGTTGCCCTCGTTGTCGGCGAGGATCTGCACCTCGATGTGCCGCGGGTTGACCACGGCCTGCTCCAGGATGACCGTCGGGTCGCCGAACGCGGCGTCGGCCTCGCGCATCGCGGCTTCCAGCGCCTCCCGCAGCGCGCCGAGCTCATCGACCCGGCGCATCCCGCGGCCGCCGCCGCCCGCGACGGCTTTGACGAACACGGGGAACCGCATGGACTCGGCCGCCGACATCAGCTCGTCGATGTCCGCGGAAGGCGCGGAGGACTCCAGCACCGGCACGCCCGCCTCGCGGGCCGCGGCGACCGCGGTGGCCTTGTTGCCGGTCATCTCCAGGATTTCGCGGCTCGGGCCGACGAACGTGATGCCCGCTTCGCGGCACGCGCCCGCCAGGTCCGGGTTCTCGGACAGGAAACCGTAACCGGGGTAGATCGCGTCCGCGCCGGCTTGGCGCGCGGCTTGCACTACCTCGTCCACGGACAGGTAGGCGCGCACCGGGTGACCGGGTTCGCCGATCTCGTAGGACTCGTCGGCCTTGAGCCGGTGCAGCGAGTTGCGGTCTTCGTGCGGGAACACCGCCACCGTTCCGGCGCCGAGCTCGTAGCCCGCGCGGAAGGCTCGGATGGCGATCTCGCCACGGTTGGCGACGAGGACCTTGCGGAACATGCCGGCTACCTCCTGGGCAGGTGTCGGACCGTCGGGCGAAACCGTACCGCGAAAATTCCGCCCACCGAGAGAGCGTGACCGTGATGCACCTCATCGAAAAGCGCTGACCTGCTACGGAAGATCGGCCATGCAAGACGTCCCGGCGAGAAGGAATCGAGTTTTTCCGCCGGCGCGAAAGTTGACCGCGGCTCGGCCGGTTCGCCACCCGCCCTTCGCGCGGGCGGCCGAGCGCGCCCGATCACCACCGGCCACCGGCCGGGTCGCACACCGTCCGCCGATGCGCGCGCTGCCGTTCGGACTCCGCCGCGCTCACGACTTCTCCAGGAAACCCGCGCTTTGCGCGTCGACGAGTTCGGTGACCATGGCCGCCAGACCGGGATGGCCGCGCAGGGCTGGATCTTCGGCGACCAAGTGCTGCGCCGCCACCCGCGCCTCGGCGATCACGTCCTCGTCGCGCAGCAGCGAGAGCATCTTGAGCCCGGACTTGCGGCCGGACTGCGTCGCGCCCAGCACGTCGCCTTCCCTGCGCAGCTCCAGGTCCAGCTTCGCCAGCTCGAACCCGTCGGTGGTGGAGGCGACCGAGTCCAGCCGCTCGCGCGTGGTGGTACCCGCGACCGCATCGCTGACCAGCAGGCACAACCCCGGGGCCGAACCCCGCCCGACGCGGCCGCGCAGCTGGTGCAGCTGGCTCACGCCGAACCGGTCCGCGTCCATGATCACCATGACCGTGGCGTTCGGGACGTTCACACCGACCTCGACGACCGTCGTGGCCACCAGCACGTCCACACCGCCGTCGGCGAAGGCGCGCATCACCGCGTCCTTGTCGTCGGCGGGCAACCGGCCGTGCAGCACGCCGAGCCGCAGCCCGGACAACGGCCCCGCGGACAGCTTCTCGGCCACCTCCAGCACCGACAGCGGCGAGCGGCGTTCGCCGGAATCCGCGCCCTCGTCCGGAGCTTCTTCGTCCACTTCGGACTTCTGGGCGGATTTCGGCTTCTTCGGCGGGTTCTGCTCGTCGTCGCCGATGCGCGGGCACACCACGTAGACCTGGTGCCCCGCGGTCACCTCTTCGCGGACGCGTTGCCACGCGCGGTCCAGCCACGCCGGTTTCTCCGCCGCGGGAACCACGCTCGTGCTGATCGGCGAGCGGCCCTGCGGCAGCTCCCGCAGCGCCGAGGTCTCCAGGTCGCCGTAGACGGTCATCGCGACCGTGCGGGGAATCGGCGTCGCGGTCATCACCAGCACGTGCGGCGCCACCTCACCGCCGCCGCGCGCCCGCAGCGCGTCCCGCTGCTCCACACCGAAGCGGTGCTGCTCGTCGACCACGACCATGCCGAGGTCGGCGAACGACACCCGGTCCTGGATCAGCGCATGGGTGCCGACGACGATCCCCGCCTCGCCGGAAGCCGCCGCCAGCAACGCCTTCTTGCGCTGCGCGGCGGGCAGCGAGC
>NZ_JAFRFW010000220.1:0-3503 GCF_017434145.1 Saccharopolyspora sp.
CACCGCGTTGTCCAGTTCGAGCAGGGCGTGTTCGACGGACGGTTCGCGTTCGAAGACGTCCAGGCCCGCTGCCGCGATGAGGCCTTCGAGCAGCGCCGCGGCCAGGTCTTTTTCGTCCACGACCGGACCGCGACTGGTGTTGATGAGCACCGCGGAGGGCTTCATCTTCGCCAGCGCCGACTCGTCGATCAGGTGCCGGGTCTGCTCGGTGAGCGGGCAGTGCAGCGACAGCGCGTCGGCTTCGCGCAGCAGCTCGTCCTGCGAGAGGTAGCGGGCGTCGAGCTCGGACTCCACCTCCGGGGCCGCGCGCCGCCTACCCGCGTAGGCGATGTTCATGCCGAACGCGCGAGCACGGCGAGCCATCGCCTGCCCGATCCCGCCAAGGCCGATGATCCCGAGGGTCTTGCCCTGCAAGCCCGTACCCAGCATGAATCCGAGGTGGAAGAACCAGGGTTGCCCGGACCGGATCAGCCGCTCCCCCTCACCGAGCCGCCGCGTCGCCATCAGCAGCAAGCCGAATCCGAGATCCGCGGTGGCATCGGTGAGCACCCCCGGCGTGTTCGTCACGGTGACGCCGCGCCCGGTTACCGCGGGCACGTCCACGTTGTCGTAGCCGACCGCCACGTTGGCCACCACCTGCAGCTGCGGGCCGGCCGCGGTCACGAGTTCGTCATCGACGCGATCGCCGAGCATCGTGACCACGCCGTGCGCGCCACGCACCACCTCGTGCAGCTCGGCGGGTTCCAATGCCTGATCCCGCTCGCACACGTGCACGTCTCCTGCGCTGCGCAGCAGTTCGACTGCGGAGTCCGGAATCCTCCGGGTGACCACGATCCGCGACTGCACCGGCACGACCTCCTCGGGCTGGCTGTTCTCCGTCGGCGCACATTCTGCTCGACGGCCCACCGCGCCGGATTCCTGCCCGCGGCGCTATTCGCCCTCGCCGCGGACGATGCCGCGCAGCTTCGGAACCCGTTCGCCGAGCACGCGCTCGCCGCCGCGTCCGCTGGGCTCGTAGTAGTCGACGCCCACCAGCTCGTCCGGCGGGTACTGCTGCTCCAGCACGCCTTCCGAGCGGTCGTGCGGGTAGCGGTAGCCCTGCGCGTTGCCGAGCTTCTTCGCGCCCGCGTAGTGCCCGTCGCGCAGGTGCGCGGGCACCGAACCGGACTTGCCCGCACGCACGTCGCCCATCGCCGCGTCGATGGCCATGATCACCGAATTCGACTTCGGCGCGGTCGCCAGGTGCACCGTGGCCTGCGCGAGCGCGAGCCTGCCCTCCGGCATCCCGATGAACTGCACCGCGTTCGCGGCCGCCACCGCCGCCTGCAACGCGGTCGGGTCGGCCATGCCGACGTCCTCGCTGGCGTGCACCACCAGGCGACGGGCGATGAACCGCGGGTCCTCCCCGGCTTCGACCATCCGGGCCAGGTAGTGCAGCGCGGCGTCCACGTCGGAACCGCGGATGGATTTGATGAATGCGCTGACCACGTCGTAGTGCTGATCCCCGCCGCGGTCGTAGAGCACGGCCGCGCGGTTGACCGTGGCCTCGACCGTGGCCAGGTCGATCCGCTGCGCGCCGTCGGAGAATTCGAAGGCCAGGGTCTAGGCGCATCCGCCCTCGATCGCCCGCGCGATCGGCGGGGGGGCGGCGTCCATGACCAGCACCGCCTGCGCCGCCGCCAGCCTTTGATAGCCCCAGTCGCCGGCCTGGCGTAGCGGCCGGGTGCGCACACCCGACGCCTCGATGACGGCGGCGATCTTCTCGGGCGTCTCGGGTCCCGATCCCTGCCAGCTCGACAGCGCGCGGTCGCCGTGCATGACGCCGAGCAGCGCCGAAATCATCTTCTGAAGCCGCGCCTGGAAATGCTCCGGAAACACCAGCCCGCGCGCGTCATAGACTTCACGCATCATGGTCAACAGCATGAGCGCGTCGAGCTGTACCGAAGGGCTGCGCGCGATGACGCCGCCGTCCCCGAACAGCCCGGTGTCCAGCGCGCGGTTCAGTCCGGCCTCGCCAAAGGCCTGGCGCGGATCGCCCCCTGCCAGCAACAGTCCCGCCGCGACCACGCCGCACCAGGCGGCAATGCGCGCCACGCCCGCAGGCGCCTTGTCCGCACCGCGATCGAGATGCCGCGCGCCCCGTGCCAGCGTGTTGAGCACCCGCGAGCGATAGACCAGGTCGGTCGAGGACAGGATCAACGGCGCATGCGCGGTCCAGAACAGGATGCGCCGGCCCCATAGATCGGGCCGCCACGCCGTCGCATCGACCGTCTCGGCAAAGGCATCGAGCCAGCGGCCCATCAGATATTCGGCGATCGGCGCGCCTTGCGCCCGCGTCGCCACGGTCGATAGGTCACGCAACCACGCAAAGCTGTGCAGATGATCGGCAAAACCGGTCGACCAGTCGGGATGGGCGAAATCGATCGACTCGACCCCGCGCTCCTCGCCACGCCAGTCGAGCACGCCTCCGAGCAACGCATGGCCGCGCTCCATATCACCGAGGATCGGGTCCTCGGGCACCGCCATCAGCTTCAAGGGGTGACGCCCCTTCAGCCGCAGCGAATGCAGCGGGGTGCGCCAGGTCAGCCGGTGGAGATGCTCGCTCAACCGGTCGGCGAGCGACAGGCCCCCGGTGCTGACGCGGACGAGCCTTTTGCCTTCCTCGATGCTGTCGGCGCCCTGCGCGGTCGCGCCACCATCCGTCGCTTCGCGCATCAGGGTCAACCGCGCAGGGCGGCGATGTTGGCGGTGTATTGCGATGGACCGCCCCGGAAGGCCGCCGTCCCCGCGACCAGGGCGTCCGCTCCGGCCTCGATACAGCGCTTGGCCCAGTGCGGATCAACACCGCCATCGACCTCCAGATCGATGGCGCGTCCGCTATGCTCGATCATCTTGCGGATCGCCGAAATCTTCTTGAGCTGGCTTTCGATGAAGCTCTGTCCGCCAAAGCCGGGATTCACGCTCATCACCAGGACCAGGTCGACCATGTCGATCAGATAGTCGAGCATCTTGGCGGGCGTGGCCGGGTTCAAGACAACGCCGGCCCGCTTGCCCAATCCCTTGATATGCTGGATCGTGCGATGGATGTGCGGCCCCGCCTCCGGGTGGACGGTGATCGTGTCCGCCCCTGCCTCGGCAAAGGCGTCCAGATAGGCATCGATCGGCGAGATCATCAGATGCACGTCGAACGGCTTGGCGGTGTGCGGGCGCAGCGCCTTCACCACCGCCGGGCCGATGGTGATGTTGGGCACGAAATGCCCGTCCATCACATCGATGTGGATCCAGTCGGCGCCGGCGGCGTCGATGGCCCGAACTTCTTCGCCTAAGCGGGCGAAATCGGCGGACAGGATGGAGGGAGCGATACGCACGGGAAGCATGGTTGTGGCCTGTACCCCGATATCGCGCCCAAGTCAGCCTTTGCGTTGCAACATCGCGATGAAGAAACCGTCGAGCCGCCCCTCCTTTGCGAGGAGCGTGGGCAGCGTGCGGATCGTACCCTCGGC
>NZ_JAFRFW010000221.1:0-3249 GCF_017434145.1 Saccharopolyspora sp.
CCGGCGGTCGGTCAGCGCTCCCCGTACCGGGCTCGGCAGGCCGGGTACCCGGGCGCGCCGTACCCGCCGAACCGGCCGCCCTATCCGCAGCCGCCGCGCGCCGAGCAGGCCGCCGCTCCCGGGCATCGCCAAGGCGAGCACAAGGAGACGGTGGCGTTCATGCTGCACCAGTTCCCGATCGGCCATCTGCCGGTCGCCCAGACCAACGCCAGCAGGCAGTTGCCCGATCCGGGGGCCGCGCGCCGCTTCGGGCCGCTGGATCACCCGCGCTCGGAGCTCGTCGGTGACCGGGACGCGTTGGCCCGGGTGCGCTCCGGGAAACTTCCCACGCCGGATGCCCGCGGAGCTGCGTCGCGCCCCGAAGACTTCACCGCCGATCACGAGCCGCTGGCCGAACTGTCCGAGCACGCGTGGGACCGCGAATACCGCAGCACCGGATCCGATTACCGGTGGCCGCCCGACGAGTTCCCGGAGGGCTGCACCGAGGCCGGTGAGCCGATCGTGCTCGACCCGGACACGGTCCTCGACGAGCTCGGCGACGGCGAAGGCCGCGTCGCTGCGCCGGAGGGGACGGCGTTCACCGAGCGCAGCTTGCCGCCCGAGTACCTGGAGCTGCCGTACCACCGGTACCGCGTGCTGCACCCGTTGCCGGTGTGGCGAGCCGTGACCGCGCCGTGGTTCGGCGCGCGCGGCGGCGGCGTCCGCTACCGGACCACGCACCCGTTGGCGGAGCTGGTGGCGTTGGGCCTGCTCGCGGAGCTCGCCCCGGCGTTGGAGGAAACCGGCACCATCCGGCTGGAACGTTCGACCGTGCAGCGGGCCGAGACGGAGGCGGGCACGGCTCGGATGCGCGCCGAGCCGGCCGCCGCGCGGGAGGAAGCGACTGAGGGGAGCGCGGAGTGAACACCGAATCGGTGCTCGGCTGGCTCACGGCGATGGGCGTGCCCGCGGAACTGGTTTCGCTCGGTGCCGAAGCGGACAACGCCTGGTGCCTGCTGCGCACCGAGATCGACGGCGTGCCCGGCTGGGAGGTGTTCTGGCGCGAGCAGGGCAACCGCTACGACTGGGCGCGGTTCAGCAGCGAGCAGGTCGCCTGCTTCTACCTGTTCGGCAGGCTCACCTGGACGCAGGCGCTGCGCGGCGTGATCGGCCCGGTGGACCGGACCTCGAAGCCCACCGGCACGACCGTGCAGGAGCCCGCCACACCGCCGAGCGGTACGCCCGCCCAGTCCTGAAGCGCCAGTCCTGAAGCGATCAGCGCCGCAGGAGGGCCAGCGCGTCCGCGTGCAGGTGGCCGTTCGAGGTGAGCACCGTGCCGCCGCGGTGATCCGCGGTCCCGTCCAGGTCGGTGAAGGTGCCGCCGGCCTCTTGCACGAGCACCTGCGCGGCGGCCACGTCCCACGGGTTCACGATCGGTTCCGCGGCCAGGTCGATGGCGCCTTCGGCGACCAGGCAGTGCTGCCAGAAGTCGCCGAACGCCCGGTTCTCCCAGCAGGCGTCCACCAGCCGCAGGTAGGACTCCCGCGAGTGGTGCTCGACCCAGGTGCCCAGGTGCGTGGTGGACACGTAGGCGTCGGCGAGTTCCCGCACGCCCGACACCGCGATCCGCTCGGGGCCCGCGCCGCCGGAAGCCCACGCGCCCTGCCCGACCGCGGCCCACCAGCGCCTGCCCAGCGCCGGCGCGCTGATCACGCCCACCACCGGCGTGCCGTGCTCGACCAGTGCGATCAGCGTCGCCCAGGCGGGCACGCCGCGCAGGAAGTTCTTCGTGCCGTCGATCGGGTCCAGCACCCAGGCGCGCGGCCCCGAGGCGTCCCCGCCGCGCTCCTCGCCCGCGACCTCGTCACCGGGCCGCTGCTCGGCCAGCACCGCGCGCACCGCGTCCTCCACCGCGAGGTCCGCGTCGGTGACCGGGGTGCGGTCGGGTTTGCTGGTCACGTCCAGGTCCTGGGCGCGGAACCGGGCGGTGGTGCGCGCGTCCGCGGTGTCGGCCAGGTGCAGCGCGAGTTCCAGGTCAGCGGCGATCGTCACGCCCGGAACCTTAATCGTGCCCGCCGATGGCGCAGCGGCCCCGCCCCCCGGCGAACGCTCCCTAGAGACGAGTCTGATCTTGGCGGACATCTAGGGTGGGGAGCGTGAGCGTAGTGCTGCTGGCCGAGGACGACCCAGCCATTGCTGTGCCGTTGTCGAGGGCGCTGCAGCGGGAGGGCTACTCGGTGCGTGTGATCGAGGACGGCCCTGCCGCGTTGCGGGAGGCGTCGTCCGGCGTGATCGACCTGATGGTGCTGGACCTCGGGCTGCCGGAAATGGACGGCCTGGAGGTGTGCCGCAGGCTGCGCGCGCAGGGCCGCGGCATCCCGGTGCTGATGCTCACCGCCCGCACCGACGAGGTCGACTTCGTGGTCGGCCTGGACGCGGGCGCGGACGACTACGTGGCCAAACCGTTCCGGCTGGCCGAGCTGATGGCCCGCATCCGGGCGCTGCTGCGCCGCGGCTCGCCGGAAACGCTGGAGGCGTCCGGGGTCCGCCTGGAGCTCACCGCGCGGCGGGTGCTGGTCGACGAGCAGGAGGTCGGCCTGGCCAACAAGGAGTTCGAGCTGCTGCGGGTGCTGATGCAGCACGCGGGCCAGGTCGTCACCCGCGAGGAGATCCTGCACGAGGTGTGGCCGGAAGCCAGCCGCAAGGGCAGCAAAACCCTGGACATGCACATCTCGTGGCTGCGCCGGAAGCTCGGCGACGGCAACGGCCGCGCCGATGAGCAGCGGATCGCGACCGTGCGCGGCGTCGGGTTCCGGTTCAACGCGGACTGACCATGCGCAGGCGGATCCTGGCGGCGACGTTGCTGGCGGTGGCGGTCACGGCCGTGGTGCTCGGGCTGCCGCTGGGCGTGACCGCGCTGAAGCTGGTCGAGGACTTCACCCGGGCCGATCTGTCCACCCGCTCGCAGCAGATCGCGACCTCGCTGGACGAGCAGGTCGCTTCGCACCGGCCGATCGACGTCGAGTCGGTGCTGCTGGCGGTGCCGCGCGGGGCGCAGCTG
The DNA here is from genome assembly GCF_017434145.1 of Saccharopolyspora sp. Classification (NCBI taxonomy): domain Bacteria; kingdom Bacillati; phylum Actinomycetota; class Actinomycetes; order Pseudonocardiales; family Pseudonocardiaceae; genus Saccharopolyspora; species Saccharopolyspora sp. The sequence goes on from NZ_JAFRFW010000221.1 coordinate 3,041, forward strand.
GTGGTGCGCACCAAGCAGCAGGACTACGTGTACGGCTCCGACCCGGGGCCCTCGCCGCTGACCGAGAGGGTGCCGATGGTGCAGAGCGGCACCGTCACGCTGTCGGCTCCGAGCGCGCCGGTGCGCACGCAGCAGTTCCAGGTCGCAGGGCTGGTGCTGCTGCTGGTGGTGATCTCGGCGGGTACCGGGATGGTGGTCGCCGGGCTGAC
>NZ_JAFRFW010000222.1:0-1539 GCF_017434145.1 Saccharopolyspora sp.
CGCCGCGGCGGATCCTCACCGGCATCCAGTTGCCGCTGGCCATGCCGTCGATCATGGCGGGCATCAACCAGGTGATCATGCTGTCGCTGTCGATGGTGGTCATCGCGGGCATGGTCGGCGCGGAAGGACTGGGCACCGAGGTCTACACCGCGGTGACCCGGGTGCAGTTGGGGGCGGGTTTCGAAGCCGGGGTCGCGGTGGTGGTGCTGGCGGTCTACCTGGACCGGATCACCGCCGTGCTGGCCGACCGCTCCCCCGTCTCGCGCGCGGCCGAGGAGACCGCGCCGGTCGCCTAGGAAGGGCGGGAAGTGCCATGCCGAAGAAGCGTTGGACCCGTCGGCTGGTGGCATGTTTGGCGATGCTCGCCGCGTTGGTGCTGGTCGCTGCCGGGTGCGGGGGCCGGGAAGCGGGCACCGGGCAGCAGGCGAAGCGGATCAACATCGGCTACATCGCCTGGGACGAGGCGATCGCGGTCAGCAACCTCTACAAGGTGCTGCTGCAGCGGCAGGGCTACCAGGTGCAGCTGACCGAGCTGGAGGCCGGGCCTACTTACGCGGGCCTGGCGCGCGGCAACATCGACCTGTTCATGGACGCCTGGCTGCCGCAGACGCACGCCGACTACTGGAACCAGTACCGCGGTCAGCTCGAGGACCTCGGGGTCTGGTACGACCAGGCGACGCTGAACATCGCGGTGCCGAAGTACCTGACCGACGTGAACTCGTTGCAGGACCTGCGCGGCCGGGGCGCCGAGTTCCACGGCACGATCACCGGCATCGATCCGGGCGCAGGGCTGAGCCGGGTGACGCGGGACCAGATGATCCCGCAGTACGGCCTCGCAGGCGAGTACACGCTGCAGACCTCGTCGACGACCGCGATGTTGGCCTCCTTGGAGCGCGCGATCAACGAGCGCCAGCCGATCGTCGTCACGCTGTGGCACCCGCACTGGGCGTACGCGAAGTACCCGATCAAGGACTTGGCGGACCCGCGCGGCGCGATGGGCGCTGCGGAGCAGATCCACGCCGCCGGGCGGAAGGGCTTCAGCGCCGACTTCCCGGACGTGACCGGGATGGTGCACAAGTTCCGGTTGAACGACCAGCAGCTCGCCTCGCTGGAGAACGAGATCAACAGTGCGCCGAAGGGCCAGGAGGAAGCCGCCGCGCAACGCTGGGCGGACGCCAATCCGCAGGTCATCGCGACGTTCGCGCCGACGCGCTGACCGCGGTTCGCGCAGGTTCGTGGAGTCCGGGACGCGGGCGCCGGAGCGAACGGGGTCGCCTCCGCCGAAGCCGTCCGTGCGGTGCTCGCCGACGTCCCGCGGTCACCGGTGCACGGGCAGCGGACGCGCGGCGCGGCGACAGGCGCCGCCACTACCAGCGACCGCCCGAGAGCCGAGATCGACGGGCGGTCACCTGACCAGGTGATCGCCAAGTTACTATCCGGCACTGCCGAGCGTGCCCGCCCGCACGAACCTGGAGGACCCCCGTGCACGACGCCGGAAGCAGCGCGCGCCCGATCGCCACTTCGGCCAACGACGCCTTC
>NZ_JAFRFW010000223.1:0-3962 GCF_017434145.1 Saccharopolyspora sp.
GGCGCAGCAGCGCCCTCCGCGGGCGGGTCCGCAGGCGCGGGGAGCGGCTGCTGCCCGCACTGCACGCCGCCTTCGGGCGCACCGGCCTGCGCCGACTGCTCCCCGAACGAGATGTCGGCCAGCGCGGCACCGGGCATCCCCAGCGCATCGGCAGGCAGCACCTTCAGCTCGAACAACCGCGCATCGGCGCTGAGTTCGGTGCCGTCGGCCTGCTGCGTCAGCGATCCGAGGTTCAGCCGCAGCACCCCGAAGTCGAGCATCCGGCTGTTCAGCGCGTCGCCGACGACCGGCAGCCGATCCGATCCCGGCGGCATCCCGATCGGCAGGTCCTGCGTCGGGTGCGCCGCGTCGAGCACCGCCAATTCCCGGCCGCCCTGCGAGACCCGCAGCACCGGCGCCGAGTAGTCGACGCTGGAGGTCGCGGGATCGCCGGTGGCGGTGACCGTCAGCTTCGGCGCGCTGACCACGTCGACCCGCACCTCCTGCGGCGTCCCGGCGAGCAGCTGGACGCTGGCGAGCTGCATCTCGGAGGTGGACCGCACCGCCTTGCCCGCCGCGCCCGGCACGTCCACCAGCTCGATGCGGGAGTGCGCGCGGATCGACTGCGGCACGTTGAGCAGCGAGCCGTTGCCCGATTCGTCCGGCGCACCGCCGGAGAGCAGACCGCCGAGCGTGGCGCCCTTCCCGCCATCGAGCATCGCGCGCAGCTCGGCGGTCTTCGCCTGGGCCGAGCCCGGATCGCTCGCCAGCCGGTCGAACTCCTGCGGGGTGTCCGGCATCGCGGGCAGCGCGTTGACCGCGGAAACGCTCGCGACCGAGGTGTCCGCATCGGAGATCGGGGACACGCACGGCCCCTGCAGCTCGTCCCACCTCGCGTGCGCACTCCCTTGCACCGCACCGAGTTTCAGCACCGAGTCGGCAGGCGACGGAGGCGGCCCGAAGCCGGTCGCGGTCGGTTCGGGGTGGTCCGGCAGCGCCGTCTGGTTCACCGACACCCCGGGAACCTGGATCGGGTTGCCCGCGATCGCCGCACCGAACGGCGCGGCTTCCGCGACCGAGCGCTCCTGCGCCAGGTAAGTCCCCGAGTCCGCCTTCGCGGTGGCCAGCCCCATGCCGGCTTCCGCCACGGACTGGTTCGGCACCTGCTGTCCGTCGATGATCGAGTCCCCGGGCACGGTGCCCGGCAGCACCCGCACCACCCCGATGCCGGTGCCGGCTTCCGCCACGATCGGCCCCGGTGGCGGTACCGGCGGGCCGGAGGACGCGGGCGGCTGGTTCGGATCCTCGGGGATCGGAATGGGCGTCGTGGTGGTCTCCGCGAACGCGGCCGGCACGCTCAGCCCGGCGATGGCCAGCGACACCGTCGTGCAAGCGGCGAAGCGGCGCAGCGGTCGGTTCGATCGCATCGCGAAGACCTCCGTTGGTCGGATCGGTGACACGTATCACCGATCAGCACAACGACGCGCCCTGGCCGGGGTGACGGCCCGATTGCCGCGTGTGCACGTCCGCTCGCCGCTCGCGACCGCCTCGGAACCTCCCCTCCGTCGGAGCCCTCCCCTCCGTCGGAGCCGTCGCGTCGCCCCGCTACACTGGCCGCGCAACGCCGCCTTAGCTCAGTCGGACAGAGCGACGCACTCGTAATGCGTAGGTCGCGGGTTCGATTCCCGCAGGCGGCTCCGCGCACAGCCCCTTTCCGGACTCCGGGAGGGGGCTGTTTCGCGTCCGGCTCGCCGTGGTGCGGTCCGGGCGACCGCAGGACCATGGACGGGTAGGCGTGAACGGCTTGATCAAGTTCCAAGTCGGAACAATCGGCAAGAAATTTCGTTCTGGATCGTTCCGCTTTTATTCGGAATTCCTAAATCGCACACAGCAGAAGTTCCAACACGAACAACCGCGGTGAACTCCACCGCAGCCACCGAGAACGCCGCTCGGCTCCGCCCCATAGCAGAGTCCGAACGCCGCCGTTCGCGCCCCACGTGATTGAGCCGTTCGGCGGCGCTGCCAAAGTGGGTCACCCCGATCCGGGGCAAGTAGGGACGGTGACGGACGGCTGGTGGCAACAGCTGTTATCACTGGCGGGTTTCGAAGTCGACATCTCGCGACCGGCCTGCAGTGATCACACGGCGCCACCAGGTGTAGGCCGATCAGCCCAATCGACCTTCACCCTGATAGCCGATTGTCGCCGAACTTGGGGAGCTACTTCGATCACAGTGACGCCGGAAGGATCGATGTGATGGAGCGTTGGGACGCGGGCAACGGCACGGGCATCATCGGCGGCGGGGTCATCGCCGGAGAATCCCAGGCGCAGGACTGGGAACGACGCATCAGCGAGTTGTCCGAGCAGCTCTACCGGGCACGGCTGCTGCAACGCTTCCTGCTGCTCTGGGTCTATCCGGGCAACCTGGCCCTGTTCGGCATCTCCGCTGCCGGGATCAGCCTGCTCAATCCGCCCGTGGCGGCCACGGTCGCGGCAGTGGTGCTACCGATCGGCTCGGTCGCCGTCTCCGCCCGGACCGCTTACCGCCAGCATTTCAGGATGCGCTCGGTGGCCACCGAGCTGCGCGAGGTCGAACGGGCGCACCGCGAGCACCAGCTCGACGAGTGGAACTCCGGTGACCTGCTCGGGATGCGCAAGCGCTACCGGGCGGACCTGCCCGACGTGATCGAGCGCTACCGCGACGAAGCGGGCAGGCACCGCTGGAAGGACCAGTTCCTGCAGACCGTGGTGATCGTCGGCTCGATCGTCAGCGCCACGGTCACCGCCGCGGGCACTTCGGCCCCCAGTTTCCGCTGGGCAGCTGTTTGCGTCGGGCTGCTGGTGGCGGTCGCGGCCGCGTTCGGCGGTTACGCCAAGTACCGCGAGCGGGGCGTGAGCCTGCAGCAGACCGCCGATGTGCTGGAACGCGAATACCATTCGGTCGAATTGCGGGCCGGTCGGTACAGTCGGTTCGAGGACGAAACCGACGCCTACGCCGAATTCGCCGATACCGTGGAATCGTTGCGCGAGGAGCAGGCCAAGCGCCAACAGCACCTCAACCAATCCGTGGACATCACGTCCTTCGCCGGACAGTGATCGCGGGATCGTTCGGATCACTCGAAAGTGAGCGGATTCTGCCCCGTTCCACACACTGCGCGTAGATATTTTCCGAAGGTCGTGATCGCTGATTCGTGGTCGAACCCGGCTCCGTACTCTCCGCCCGGTGCACAGGTGAGCACCTGTGCGGAGAGGAGCAAGGCGATGAAACGCAGCCTGACCGCGGCGGCCGCCGCCGTGCTGACCGGGGCCGGCGTAGTCGGCTCCGCAGGGGCCGCCCTGGCCACCCCCCAATACCCGGCCGAACTGCCCGTGCAGAACGGGCTCGCGCAGACCGCCTTCCACGGCGCAGGCACGGTCCACGGCATCCAGAAGACCGTCGGCGACGTGGTCTCCGCACCCTCCGGGTTGGCGCAGCAGGCAGGCCAGCAGCGCGACGGCGGGCCCCTGGCGAGCACCTTCCAGAACGGCCCCTTGGCGAACAGCCTCGAGAACGGTCCCCTCAACGCGGCCTTCGACAACGGCCCGCTGGGCGGCTCCGCCGAGAAGGACGGCGCGCTCGGCGACCCGCTCGCCCCGTTCGACCACGCGACCACGCACCCGGTGCCGCGCAGTGCGCAGTCCCCGGCCGACGGTGCGCGCGCCGCCCAGCCCGCGTTCCCGCCGCGGGACATCGGCGACGCCGTCAACACGGCGGGCAACGCGATGGTCGACTTCGTCAACGCCCTCCCGCCCGAGGCGATGAACCAGCACGTCACCGCCGAGAACGGCAAGCCGGGCAAGCCCGGATCCGGCGGTCTCAGCGGCACCGACGGCCAGGCGGGCGGCAGCTCCGAAGCGATCAACGCCCCGACCACCAAGCCCGCCCCGCGCAGTGCGCAGCGCCCGCACCTGCTCGACCTCAGCAACGCCAACGGCATGCTCGGCA
>NZ_JAFRFW010000224.1:0-5204 GCF_017434145.1 Saccharopolyspora sp.
GACCGCTCCGGCGGCACGCTCGTGTTCGACCGCTCCCGCTGGGCGTCGTTCCTGCGTTCGATCAAGGGGGATTAACAGCGGCACCTGCGGGTAGTCCGTGCGCGGAGGTCATGTCCGCGTAGGGAATGGAGACGCGCACGATGTCGGATCCGCTGGACGCCACGACTCCGTCTGCTGACGAGGTCGGCCCGGACCCTGCGGAACCGCAAGATCCGGCCGAGCTGCAATCCGCGGGGGATCTCGACGAGGACGAACTGGGCGTGGACCCGCTCGAAGGGGGCGTGGAGCCGCCCGAGCACCTGTCGCAGACCACGGCCGAGCGCCCCACGCCGAGCGAGCAGCGCGCGGGCGACTCGATCGACGAACGGATCTCGGAGGAACGCCCCGACCCGGACGCCGAACCGGGCAGACCGGTCGCCGAAACCCGCCTGTACGAGCTGGACGACTCGGTGGACGAGCAGGCCACCCAGGAGGTCGCCGACGGTTCCCGCGGTGAGCAGATCGCCGCCGAGCAGGACGCCGCAGGCGAACCGGGCACGGTCCTGGAGGGCGACGAGGTCGAGGACACCGGCCTGTCCGCGGCGACCAACGAGGGCGACGCCACCGGCGTCAGCAACGCCTCACCGGAGGAAGGCGCGGAGCGGGTGCAGGATGGCGGAACCTGAACAGGTCTCGCTCCCGGTCGTGCACGGGACCGGTGAGCTGATCGGCGACCTGACGCTGCCGGACCGCAACGGGCCGCTGGTGGTGTTCGCGCACGGCAGCGGCTCGTCCCGGCACAGCAGCCGGAACCGCTGGGTCGCCGAGCAGTTGCAGGAAGCCGGTATCGGCACGCTGCTGATGGACCTGCTCACGCCGGACGAGGACCGCGCCGACGTGCACGCCGAGCTGCGGTTCAACATCCCGCTGCTGACCGTGCGGGTGCTGGGCGTGCTGGACTGGTGGCGCGGCCCGGCGGGCCTGTTCGGCGCCAGCACCGGCGCGGCCGCTGCACTCGGCGCCGCCGCCCGCCGACCGGATGTGGTGCAGGCGGTGGTCTCCCGTGGTGGTCGTCCGGATCTCGCTTCGGAGGCCCTGCAGAACGTGCGGGCACCGACCTTGCTGATCGTCGGCGGCAGCGACATGGAAGTGCTCGAACTGAACCGCCGCACCGCTGAGCAACTCCGCGCCCCGCACGACCTGCACGTCGTCGACGGCGCGACGCACCTGTTCGAGGAACCCGGCGCCCTGGAACAAGCCGCCACCGTCGCCACCAGCTGGTTCACGCAGTACCTGCTTGCGTGATCAGCGGCTCTGCCGGGTAGTCGGAGTGGATGCCCGAGCTGCCGGACGTCGAGGGTTTTCGCCGGGTCGCGCAAGCCGCGGCCGGCCGCGAAGTCGAGGACGTCGTGGTCAACGACTCGCAGGTGTTGCGCGGCGTGCGCCCGCAGGAGTTCCGGAAAGCCTTGCGCGGCAAGGAGTTCGGCACGCCGTGGCGGCACGGCAAGTGGCTGGTGATACCGGTCGGCGCCGAGTTCCCGGAGGTGCTGCTGCACTTCGGCATGACCGGCCGGATGTTGTGGTGCGGCCGGGACGACGAGCCGCACAAGCACGACCGCGTAGTGTTCCGCTTCGCCGACGGCGAGCTTCGGTACCGGGACATGCGCAAGCTGACCGGGTTGCACCTGGCGCGGCGGCAGTCCGACCTGGACGCGCAGCTCGGCGAACTCGGCCCGGACGCGATGGCGGCCTCCGCCGCGGACTACCGGGAGCGGCTGACCCGCACCAAGCGCGGCGTGAAAGCGGCGTTGATGGACCAGGAAGTGCTGGCCGGGCTGGGAAATCTCACCGTCGACGAAACCCTCTGGCAGGCCCGCATCCACCCGGCGCGCAGCACCGGCGACCTGAGCGCGCCGGAGCTGTCCAAGCTCAGCCGCCGCGCGCACACCGTGCTGCGCCAGTCCGCGAAGGTCGCCCACGTGCCCGACCGCCCGTCTTGGCTCACCGGCCACCGCGACGAGCCCGACCCGCACTGCCCGCGCTGCTCGACCGCCCTCGAACGCACCAAGACCGCGGGCCGAACCACATTCCACTGTCCGAACTGCCAGCCCCTCGACAACTCCTAGCAAGCGCAGTTCCTGGAGCGAACGGCCTGTTGGCCCAATCTATTCGGACGAACGGTCCGTTCGCTCGGATTGCATCCCGCGTACGCGGACCGGGGCGACATGCCGGCGCCCGCGGACCGAGGCGAGTGAACGGCCTGTTCATCCAATCTATTGGGACCAACGGTCCGTTCACTCCGCGGACTACCGCTTGTGGCGGGTGAGATTCGCTCGTAGCGCGGCCGGGCCGTGGTGGCGGAAGTTGCCGCGCCAGGTCACCGGGGCCGAGGTCGGCGCGGCGTGCGGGTGTTGCGCGTGCAGCGCCTCCACGGCGCAGCGGGCGATGACGCGGGTCAGCGTCGAAGCCGGGCAGGCGTGGGTGCCGTGGCCGAGGCTCAGGTGCGGGTTCGGGTTGCGGTCGGGCACGAATTCCGAAGCTTCCGAGAACACCCGCTCATCCCGGTTCGCCGATGCCAGCGACAGCAGCAGCGTATCGCCCGCGCGGACGCTCACTCCGCCGATTTCCAAGTCGTGCAACGGGTATCGCGGTGCGGCGAGCAACTGCGGCGGGTGCAGCCGCAGCACCTCCTCGACGCCGGTGCCGAGCCGTTCCGAGCCGAGCAGCCGCAGCATCGCCGAGGACACCGCGTGCACCATGATCTCGTACCAGACGAACAGCAGGTAGAAGACCATGCTGGTCAACTCGTCCGCATCGAGCCGTCCCGCGCCGCGCGCGGTCAGCAGCCCCGCGAGCAGCGAGTCGGCGGGCGGATCCGACGACAACGCCGAACCGATGATCCGCCGCATGTCGTCCATCGTGTCCCGCGCACGCGGCTCCGCGCCGGGCGTGTGCCGCAGCAGCGAATCAGCCCAGCCCGCGAACGTGTCCCGCGCGTCGGCGGGCAGCGGTAGCAGCTCCGCGATCACCCGCACCGGCAGGAGCACCGCGAACTCGCCGACCAGGTCCACTTCGCCCGACAGCGAAGCGGCGAGTTCGTCGGCCACCGCACGAACCTGCGGACTCATCGCGCGAACCCGCTGCGCGGTGAAGCTGGGCGCGATCTCCCGCCGCAGCCGGGTGTGCCGAGGCGGGTCGCTGTTGAGCAGGTGCGCGTCGAGCTGCGGAGGCAGGTCGAAACCGGTGAAGTCGCGGCCGTGCGAGTGCTCGCGGTGCAGCGCGAACCGCGAATCCCCGAACAGCGCGCGGACTTCCGCGTATCTCGTGACCAGCCAGGCGGGCGGGCCGTCCGGAGTGTCGATCCGGTGCACCGGTCCTTGCGCGCGCAGCTCCGCGAGCGAGGCGAACGGTTCGTGCGCGGTTTCGGAGACGGTGAGCGCGTCGGTCACGAGGTGGGATTCTTCATGAGGCGGGGCCGTTCACGAAGCCGGGTTCCCCGCGAAGCCGGGGTTCTGAGGCCGGGGCTTTTCACGATGCCGGAGCTTCAGGAGCCCGGAGCTTTCACGAAGCCGGATCCTTTTCCGCGCGCCGCGGATCGTCCAGCACGGCGCGCACCAGCGGATGCGGGCGGTGGAACGCTTCACCGATGAGGCACAGCCAGCGCAGCTCCTCGGCGAGGTCGCGCTCCGGGGCCTGATCGGGCACCTGCCACAGCGCCACGTCCTGACCGTCCATTCCGGACTCTTCGCGGATCATGGCGCTGCCGTCGCCGGGCGAGCTCCCCGCGCGATGCGCGCGCAGCGCCGCGGCGATGCGGGCGGCTTCGACGGCTGCGGCGCGTTCGTCGCCTTCGAGGCCCTGGCGGTCCGCGTGTTCTTCGGCGAGCGCGGCGGCCTCCGGCGCGAGGTGCGGCCGCAGCACCCGCAGCAGGTCGTCGGTCGCGATCAGCCACCGGTACTCGGCCGAGGCGAGCCGCGTGTTCTGCGCCAGCTCCGGCGCGAGCGGCCGCAAAGCGCGCAACAGCGGACGAAGCTGCCGGCGCGCCCGCGCATGGCGACGCAACCGCGGAACCGACGGCAGCACGTACCCGACCGCCATCACGCTCGCACCGACCGTCGCGCTCACCGGAGCCGCCACATCGCTGACCGGCGCGAGATCCCCGCCGAGCCAGGTCGCGGCCACCGCGACCGCCTTCAACAGCGAATACCCGAGCCCGAACACGACACCGACCGGAACCAGCGACACACCGCGCCGCAGCCACGGATCCGCCGCGTGCGGCTGAATCCGCAGGCACACCAGCGCACTGCGGATCAGGCCCAGCGAGTACGCGCCCAGGTACACCGCGAGGAACCCGACGACGACCGGCTCGCCCGAGTAGTGCGAATCGAAGTCCAGCACGTGCGGCTCGTCGTGCACCGGCGCGACGCAGAACAGCGCCACCAGCACCGCCAGCGCGGCACCCGTGCCGAGCACCAGCGCCCGCCCCGCGGGCACCGCCTCGTCCCGCGACCGCGCCAGATTCACCGAGAACACCTGCAACGACGCGGTGCACAGCACGATCGACGCGTAGACGGCCAAAGTGGACAGGTTCGGCACGCCGGTCGCCGCGGCCACCGCCGAATACACCGGGGGGATCGCGAAGTTGAAGCCGCACGCCACGAACAGCAGCGCCAGCGTGATCGCCCCCAGCCGCGGATCCCGCGGGTCGCGCAGCAGATCCCGCAGCTTCCACAGGAAAGCGCCCAGCTGCAGCAGCAGCGCCAGCGAGTACAGAACCGCGAACGTCACCGGCTCACCCGAGCGCCATCTGGAACCGGCGCAGCACCTCGCGCGCCTCGTCGGGCACCTCGTGCGCCTGCGGGGACTCCCACGAACTGATCCGCTGCATCGCCACCGAAGCCATCATCTCGGCCGCCGCTTCCTCCTGCGCCGAACATCCCGAACGGGTCAGCACCCGATCCAGCACCTCCGGCGGCAGATCGCCGAACAGCGAGCGCAACGCCGGAGCCGGATCGCCGACCGGACGGCCGACGTGGCCCCACAGCAGGTGCATCAGCTCGTGCAGCCAGATGTGCCAGCGGTGCCAGCGCGACGTGCGCGCGTCCGCGACGATGATCACGCAACCCGCCGGCAGCAGCGCCAGGCCGCTGGGGGCGCGCGGCGGCAGCTCCACCGCGGCGAAGTAGATCTCCCTGCCGAGGTGCGCGCGGGCGCGGTCGAGCAGC
>NZ_JAFRFW010000225.1:0-3285 GCF_017434145.1 Saccharopolyspora sp.
AAAATGATACTAACCATGGTTGTCCGCGACGTCGTGCGCAGCATCGCGCTGCCCGGGCTCGGGACCGGTGTCGGCGGGGTGACCCCCGAGCTGTGCGCGCACCAGGTCGGTGCGGCGTGGGACGAGATCTTCGCCCGCGCCGACCACGTCTGAGCCGGGCGCTGCACGACGACGTCGCGGTGGACCCCGCGATCACATCGCCGGGCGAACGGTGTTCCGCTGAACGTCCGGCGCCGCCCGCCGTGCGGCACGGCGGGCGGCCGCCCGATCGCTCACTCCCCGGTTTCCCGGGCCTGCTCAGCTTCCCGGGACTCTTCAGCCGAGCGGTCGCGGATCGCCACCTTGGTCGGGCTCGGCGCCTGCGGCACCGCCTCGCGCACCCGGACCTGCAGCACACCGCGGTCGTAGTCGGCCTCGACCCGCTCACCGGTCACGCCATCCGGCAGGTTGAACCGGCGCTGGAACGAGCCGCTGCGGATCTCCCGCACCAGCACGCCCGAGTCGTCCTGCTCGGACGTCTCGGCCCGCCGGCCGCTGATCGTCAGCACCCCGCCGGAGACCTCCACGTCGACGTCCTGGTCCACGTCCACGCCCGGCAGCTCCAGCCGGATCAGCACGTCCGAGCCGTCGCGCACCACGTCGGCCGCGGGGACGAACGGCTGCGCAGCACGACCGCCGAAGGAACGGCGCACCAGCGCGTCGAAGTCGCGGTCGAACCGGCGGTTCAGGCCGGTGAACGGATCCCATCCTCGAACGGCAAGAGCCATCGCTGCATCACTCCACTAGTGCACTGGGCGCCGGTTCCCATCTTCCGACGCCGCTTACATGAGTGCCAACGACTCAACTTTGCGGATTGTTCCCGAAGTAGGGATCAACTTCTGCGCCTTGATGCGAGCGTGTCGAGGCCGGGGTGAGTACCGTCGGGATCCGCGGCAACACCGAGGAGGTCCACATGCTCATCCGCCGCTTGGCCCGTCCCCTGCTCGCCGCCGTGTTCATCTACGGCGGGATCGGCGCCCTCCGCGACGCCGAAGGTCACGCGAAGGCCGCCCGTCCGCTGGTGGACAAGACGGTGGGCAACGTCCAGGACTCGCTGCCGGACGAGGTGCCGACCGACGCGGAGACGCTGGTGCGGCTGGACGGCGCGGTCAAGATCGGCGCCGGGACGCTGCTGGCGCTGGGCAAGGCACCCCGGCTGGCGGCGCTGCTGCTGGCGGGCAGCGTCGTGCCGACCACGCTGGTCGGGCACGCCTTCTGGGAGATCGACGATCCGCAGGAGCGCAGTGCGCAGCAGACCCAGTTCCTGAAGAACCTCGGCCTGCTCGGCGGCCTGCTGATCGCGGCGGTGGACACCGAGGGCAAACCGTCGGTTACCTACCGCGCCAGGCACGGCGCGCACGTCGTGGCCGAGCAAACCCAGCAAGGCGTCAAGGTCGCCAAGAAGACCGCCCGCAAGCGGCGCTGACCCGAACCGCCCGAGGAGCGGACCGCCCACCCGGCGGTCCGCTTTTTCACGTCCTGATCAGGGCACCCTTACCGAAGGTGATCGGGCGCGCGGTCGTAGCGTGAGGGCGTGCCGGTGCGCGTGCTGCTCGTGGACGATCACGAGGTGGTCCGTCGCGGCCTGCGCGACCTGCTCAGCACCGAAGCCGACGTGGACGTCGTCGCCGAAGCCGGCGGCGTCGACGAGGCGGTGGTGCGCACGCGGGCCGCGGAGCCGGACGTGGCGGTGGTGGACATGCGGCTGCCGGACGGGGACGGGCTGGACCTGTGCCGCCGGCTGCGGGACCTGCCGGTGCCGCCGCGCTGCCTGGTGCTCACCGCGTTCGACGACGAGCAGGCGCTGGTGGGCGCGATCAACGCCGGCGCGTCCGGCTACCTGCTCAAGCAGGTGCGCGGGCAGGACCTGGTCAACGCGGTGCGCGAAGTCGCCGCGGGCCGCTCGCTGCTGGACCCGGTGACGACCGCGCGGGTGCTGGAGCGGATGCGCCGCGGCGGCGACCGCCCGGCCGACGAGCTGGAGGCGCTGACCGAGCAGGAACGCCGGGTGCTGGACCTGATCGGCGAAGGGCTGACGAACCGGCAGATCGCCGAGCGGCTGTTCCTGGCGGAGAAGACGGTGAAGAACTACGTCACGGCGGTGCTGGCCAAGCTCGGCATGGAACGCCGCACCCAGGCCGCCGCCTGGGTCGCCCGCAGGCAGGGCTGAGCGGCACGGGCTGAGCCGCACGAGGCTCCGATGCTCTTTCAGGCCGGGCAGCCGCACGCGCACGGCCAGCTAGTTCTGTTCAGAAAGCGGCGAAGCCGCTTGCGGTGCCCGAGGACTCAGCCCGACCACCTACGCAAACCACGTGCTAAACAACTCTCTAGGTCAACGGAACTTCCCAGGTGACCGTGGTGCCGCTGTCCGGCGAGGAATTCACGGTGCACCGCCCGCCCGCGGCCGCGGCGCGTTCCTCCAGGTGCCGCAGCCCGCGTTTGCTGACGTCCCGCGGAATCCCGCACCCGTCGTCCACGACCTGCAGGCGCATCGACTCCGGAGCGCGCCGCACCCGCACCAGCACGGTGCGGGCGCCCGAGTGCCGCACCACGTTGGACAGCGCTTCGCGCAGCGCGGCCCGCGCGTGATCGGCGATCGCGACGGGCACGCCGGTGAGATCCCCGTCGATGTCCAGCTTCGGCGGCCTGCCGAGCAGTTCCCCCGCGGTGTGCACCTCGGAGCGGATCGAGTCGGCCAGGTCCGGGGCCTCCTCGGCGGTCTCCGGGTCGGAGGAGCGCAGCGCCCGCACCGTCGCGCGGACTTCGGCGATGGTCTGGTCGAGCTGGTCCATGGTCTCGGTGAGCCGTTCGGAGTCCTCGGCCGCCAGCCGCCCGGCGAGCTTGCGATCCAGCACTTCCAGCTGCACGCCCGCGCCGTAGAGCCGCTGCACGATCACGTCGTGCAGGTCCCGCGCGATGCGTTCCCGCTCCTGGTAGACGGCGATGCGCTGGCGCGCGGTGGAGCCTTCGGCCAGCACCAGGGCGAGACCGGCTTGCGCGGCGAACCCGGTCAGCACCTCCACCGCCACCCGGTTGAACGTCGGCGAACCGCGCTTGCGGTACACCGCGATCGCGCCGATCTTGCGCTCCCGGGTGCCGAACGGGGCCACCGCGAACGGCCCGTAAGCCCGCAGCGCGGGCGGCACGTAAGGCGCGGTGATCGGGTCGTCGATCAGGTCGTCGACGACCACCGGCACACCGCTGCGAGCGGCCCGCGCCGCGGCCGACCGGGCGGAGAGCACCGCG
>NZ_JAFRFW010000226.1:0-2960 GCF_017434145.1 Saccharopolyspora sp.
CGCCGCCTTGCTCGGCTCGCAGCTCGGCGTGGCGGGCACGCCGAAGGTCCGGGCGGCGTGCGCGATGGCTCGGGCGTGGTTGCCGCTGGAGTAGGTGACGACGCCGCGCGCGCGGATGTCCGGTGGCAGCGCGGCCACCGCGTGCAACGCGCCGCGGATCTTGAATGCGCCGGTGGGTTGCAGATTCTCCGGTTTCACCCAGAGCTGCCTACCGGCATCGGAAAGTAGCTGCCGGGCATCCGAAAGCAGCGGCAGCAACGGCGTGCGCACCGCCGCCGATGGTCCGGTCGCGGTGCCGATCAACCGTTGTGCGGACCGGACGTCCGCGAGGCTCACCAATTCCATGCCGAAATCATCCTTGATCGGTTTCGGCGGAGCCGGATTGCACCGGCTTCGTTACCGGAAGTGGGAGTTGTCACGAAAGAGCAACGATTAGGAGAACGTCGGCGAGATCAGACGTTGGGAGTCCAGGAAACCTGTGTGAGTGCGTGGGAGCCACATGGCCGAGGAGAACGACAAGGGCAAGCGGGACGAATCCGATGACCGGACGTCCAAGAAGATCGAACTCTCCGGGGCGCAGGTCGCGGGAGGCGCGCTCGCCTCGGTGACCGCCGCCTTGCTCGGCTCGCAGCTCGGCGTGGCGGGCACCGTCTTCGGCGCCGGGATGACCAGCGTGATCATCACCGTCGGCGGGGCGCTCTACCAGCGGTCGCTGGAGAAGACCAAGACGAAGCTGGAGAACACCAAGGACAAGGCGAACGCGGCCGCCGCCCGCGCCGCGCTCAAGCGCGCCACCAGCATCGGTGCCCAAGGGCTGACAAAGCTGCAGCCGCCGCGGCCGCCTGCGCAGCGCGAATCGTCCGCGAGCAGCCCCGCGGACGAGGCCGCCACCCGCAAGATCCGCTGGTACGGCAGCGCCATGCACTGGCCCGGTGGTGAGGAGGTCGTCGACGACCCGAACGCGACCCGGCGGATCGATGCGCAGGCGGTCGCCGACGGCGCGACCGCGCGCAGCGAAGGTGTCGGCGCTGATCCCGCCGAGTCCACGCGCCACGAGCCCGCGCCCTCCGGCGAGACCGAAGTCGTCAGCCCGCCCGCGCCCCGCCGCGGCCTGCGCTGGGGCGTGCTGG
Organism: Saccharopolyspora sp.; assembly: GCF_017434145.1. Classification (NCBI taxonomy): domain Bacteria; kingdom Bacillati; phylum Actinomycetota; class Actinomycetes; order Pseudonocardiales; family Pseudonocardiaceae; genus Saccharopolyspora; species Saccharopolyspora sp. The sequence goes on from NZ_JAFRFW010000226.1 coordinate 1,131, forward strand.
CGGTGACCAGCGGGCTCGCGTTCGTGCTGGCCATGGTCGTGATCACCGGCTGGGAAGGGATCACCGGCAAGACGCTTTCCGGGGATCAGGGAACCAGCATCGGCCGGGTCGTGCGGCCCGGTCCACCGCCCGAACCGCAGGAGCCCGCTCCGGCGGAGACCGGGACCAGCGAGCCCAGCACTTCGAGCGCGCCGGAGCCCACCTCGGAAAGCGAACCCAGCTCGGAAAGCACCGCGCCGACGGCTCCGGAAACGACCGGCGGCAGCACCACGCAGCAGAGCCCCACTCGCGAAACCGGGCGGTCGACGGCTCCCCGGACCACCGGTCAACTGCCGCAGCCGTCCGAAACCGGGCGAATCGAGGTGCCGCAGCAGGAATCCAACCCGCAGTAACGAGTCGAACGCTTTTCGTGAGAATTCCCGGTGCCGGGCCCATCGCGGGCTCGGCGCCGGGAATTCTTCTTGTGGGATGCGTCGAAAGGTGGATGCGCGGTGCGCCTGGTCGCACCAATACTGCTCCCGTCGGGATCTTCGAGCCGAACCGCCGGATCTTCAGATAGGGAGCCCCATGAGACGCAGACTCGCGGCCAGAATGGCCGGCGCGGTCCTGCTGGCGGCGGCCACCGCCGCCGCGCTGACCGTGCCCGCCTCCGCCGCGCCGCAGCCCGCGCCGCTCGCCAAGGCGGCCACCCAGCTGGAGGCCATGCAGCGCGACCTCGGTCTCACCGCCGGGCAAGCGCTGGACCGGCTGCGCAGCGAAAGCACCGCGAACCGGGCCGACCGGACGGTGCGCGACCTGCTCGGGACGGCGTTCGGCGGTTCGCACTACGACGCGGGTCTGGGCAAGCTGGTCGTCGGCGTCACCGATGCGAACCTGCTCGACGAGGTGCGCGCGGCCGGTGCCGAGGCGAAGCTCGTGCGGTTCGGCGCCGACCGGCTCGGCGCAGTCGCCGACGGACTGAACAGGAACGCGCCGCCGCAGGGCGTGACCGGGTGGTACGTCGACTCCGCCAGCAACTCGGTGGTGCTGACCACCGCGATCGGCTCGGCCGCGAAGGCGGCGGAGTTCGTGCGCTCCACCGGGGTGGACCAGCAGGCCGTGCGGGTCGTCGAGTCGCGCGAAGCGCCGCGCCCGCTGGCCGACGTGATCGGCGGCAACGCGTACTACAACGGCAGCACCCGCTGCTCGGTCGGCTTCCCGGTGCAGGGCGGCTTCGTCAGCGCCGGGCACTGCGGCAAGCAGGGCGAGGCGACCACCCAGCCGTCCGGCACCTTCGTCGGGTCGTCGTACCCGGACAACGACTACTCGTTCGTCCAGACCGGTCCCGGCGAGACGCCGCAGCCGCTGGTGAACGACTACGCGGGCGGCAGCGTCGGCGTCGCCGGGTCCGCCGAGGCCGCCGAGGGCGCGTCGGTCTGCCGGTCCGGTTCCACCTCCGGCTGGCACTGCGGCACGGTGCAGGCCAAGAACCAGTCGGTGCGCTACCCGCAGGGCGTCGTGTCCGGGCTGACCCGCACCGACGTGTGCGCCGAGCCGGGCGACTCCGGCGGTTCGTTCCTGGCCGGGGATCAGGCGCAGGGGGTGACCTCGGGCGGTTCCGGCAACTGCAGCCTCGGCGGCACGACCTACTTCCAGCCGGTCAACGAGATCCTCGGCGCGTACGGTCTCACGCTGCTCACCGGCTGATCCCGCTCTCCGGCCGAACGGATCGTTCGACCGACCGCCGCAGGCGAACGGTCCGTTCACTCCGGAAGAGCAGCGGGCGGCTCAGCCGGGGAGCCCGGCGCGGAGGGACTCGGCGGCGGCGCGCGGGTCTTCGGCCTCGGTGAC
>NZ_JAFRFW010000227.1:0-11472 GCF_017434145.1 Saccharopolyspora sp.
CGACGGCAGCTCCGCCAGCAGGTGCAGCACCACCGGCACGGCGACGTTGTACGGCAGGTTCGCCACCAGCGCGGTCGGCGGGTCTGCTGCGAAGTCGTCGGCGTGCACCCGCAACGCGTCGGCGCTGAGCACTCGGAGGCGGTCCGCAAGGCCCGGGGCGAACTCGGCCGCCGTGCGCGGCAGCCGCTCCGCGAGCGCGGGATCGACCTCCACCGCGACGACCCCGCGCGCCGCCGACAGCAGCGCCAGCGTGAGCGAGCCCAATCCGGGGCCGATCTCCAGGACCACGTCGTCGGCCGTGAGCCCGGCGGCGCCGACGATGCGGCGCACGGTGTTCGGGTCGTGCACGAAGTTCTGGCCGAGCTTCTTGGTGGGGCGGATCCCCAGGTCCTCCGCCAGCCGGCGAACATCGGCGGGCCCCAGCAACCGCGCCCTGTCCGCGTCACTTTCCACGCACCAGAACCTACCCGCGCCCGCGCCCGGCCCTGCGCCCGGCCCGCCCGCACTCCCCGCCGACTCCGAGCGAACGGACCATTCTTCCGATCGGGAGTGGTTAGTGCCGGGAGAACGAAATGAGCGGACCGCTCGGCCGGGCATGCCGGGCGAACGGTCCGCTCACTTGGTGATCGTGCGGGTCAGCTCAGACCGAGCTTGGAGGAGCAGCCCGGCCAAGCGCCGTAGCCGCCGCCGCGCGAGTCGCGAACCTTGGTCGCGACCTGGATCTGCTGCTCCCGGCTGGCCTGGTGCGGATAGGCCGCGAACTGGTCGCCGCCGAAGGCGCTCCAGGTCTGCTTGTCGAACTGCAGGCCGCCGTAGTAGCCGTTGCCGCTGTTGATGGCCCAGTTCCCGCCGGCCTCGCACTGCACCAGCTTGTCCCAGATGGCGCTGTTCGGCGGTTCCTTGCCACCGACGCGCTTGACCGTCGGCGTGGCTTCCTTCGTGATCTTCTCGCCGACCGCCTCGCGCCCGGTCTCCTCACCGTTCTTGGTGGTGATGCGGGTGAAGACGATCTTCTCGCCGGGCGTGCCCTGCTTCTCGACCTTCTCCTCGCCCTGGAACATCGAGTCGTCGACGATCTCCTGCACCGGCGGCTGCACCGGCTGCGTCAGGTTGACCACCTTGCTGCCGGTGCGGTTGATCTGCACCTGCGCGCCGTCGGTGATCTTCTGGTCGCCGCCGGGGGTGATGTGGTCCTCCGGCCCGAGCTGGAGCTTCTGCTCCTTGACCAGGTCGTCGACGGTGACCGCGGTGGTGGTCAGCTGGCGCGGCGCCTCGCCGCCGTCGGTGACGGTGATGTCCTTGGCGGTGTTGACCGTGAGGTCCATGCCCTGCTCGGGCACTTCCATGTTCCGGTCGGCCGAGACGAACGCGCCGTCGGCGGGCACGCCGAGCTGGCGCAGCGCCTGGTCGACGGTCACCGACCGCACCCACTCCTCGCGGGGCTGGCCGTCCACGGTCATCTTCACCAGCCGGCCGCGGTCCAGCGTGATCGTGTCGTTGTGCCCGACCTGGGCCTGCGGGGACGGGCTCAGCGCGTCGTGCGGGCCGACGTTGATGCCCTCTTCCTGCAGGACTTCACCCACGGTGGAGTCGTAGGTGTTGACCTGGCGCTCCTGGCCGTCCACCTCGACGGTCACGGACTTGTCCATGGCCGCGGCGGCACCGCCGGAGCCGGCCAGGGTGACGATCACCGCGGCGACCGCGCCCTTGAGGAAGCGCTGCTTCCAGTCGGTGACGGCTTCGACGAACTCCGGTGCCGGGTTGCCCTCGGCGTCGGTCTCCGGCACGTCGTCCGGCAGCACCAGCGGCGGCAGCACGACGGTTTCGGCGTTGACCAGCCGGATCAGCTCGTCCACGTCGATGTCGGCGGTGGCGAGCATCTCGTCGGCCTGCGGCCCGAGCGCCTCGAAGACGTCGTCCGGGGTGATGTCCAGTGTTCCCGGCGGGAAGCTGGGGTGGTCGGCGGCGGGGTAGTTCCCGCCGCTGATGGGGGCGAAGCCGTGGTCGGCGGTGATCTCCAGATCGCTCTCGCGATCGAGTTCGACCGGCCGGTCCAGCACGCCGACCGCGGTGGGCTGTTCCTTGCTCACCGGGGTGAACCAGTCCGTAACCGGTTCAAGCGAATCGGCCCAGTAGCCGTGGTCCCGGCCGGTATTGCCGCGGGAATTGCTGGCATGGGCACCGGGAATGCCGCGTCCGTTCACAGGGTCGCTACCTCTCGAAAGCGGAAGCTCTCCGCAGCGTCGATGATCCCGTGGAGTTCGCCGGCCATGCTTGGTGAACTCCTTCATCCGCCGCTGCGCGACTTCGTGCTTCGTCTCCGTATCCGACTCCCGTAGCCAAGCGCCGTCATAGCCGTTGCCACGTGCGGAACCGGTCCTGTCCCGGTCCGCCCGCTCGGCACCGACTTCCCCGACGAAACCCGGCGGCGACTAGCGGGTGTTCCCCATGACTTCGTTGTCATCGGTTACGAGGCCGAGACTCTAGCGTGATGCGACCAGTGCGCCAAGAGCCCGATCGAGCACTGTGACTTGGGTTACGCCGTTTTGCCGGGCAACCCAGCACCCTGGGTGATCATCTAGTTGTTCGGCCCGGAGGATTTTCCCATCCCCGCAAGGAGTTCCCGCACCCCGCCCGTAAGTCCAATAAGGACGGACGTCGCTGCTGGTGAGGAGATCGAAAGGGCCGTCGGAGCCGGTGCGCGCGGGCGCTCGGCGACGGCCTCCAGGCCAAGCGGCGGGAGAGCGGACACATCTCCCGCCGCCGGCGTTCTGCGGCCCCGCGGATGCGTTGGGTGATCGCGATGGGTGTTCGCTCACACGCTCGGGGGCACTTTTGGGATCAAGATCTGCTGCTGAGATGCGGCGAAGCCGCACCGCTCAGCGCGGCAGGCCGAGCTGGCGGGCGCAGGCGGGCCAAGCGCCGTATCCACCGCGGGCGTCGCGCAGCGAGGTGGCGACGGAGATCTGCTCTTCGCGGGAGGCGCGGTGCGGGTAGGCGGCGAAGTCCCTGCCGCCGTGCGAAACCCAGGTGCCGCGGTTGAACTGCAAACCGCCGTAGTAGCCGTTGCCGCTGTTGATGGCCCAGTTCCCACCGGATTCACATTGGGCCAGCCGGTCCCAGACGGAGCCGGCGCGGGTGTCCGGCGCGGGCTGGGCCTGGGCGGTGGGGGCGCCGCAGAGCATGATCGCTGCGGCGATGCCGATCCGGGATAGACCGCTGGTGCGCATACGAGTCCTGACTGCCGTTCCTCCGGGCAGCGGGCCCGCAGTCCACTGTGGTCGATCGTCGCGGGCGGGCCCCTCCCGGCTTCCACAGTGGACGCTAGGAGCCCGGGCGGCGGCCGCAACTCCAGCGTGGCGCAGCGCGCAATACCACAGAACGCGGAGTAAGCGCTGGTCAGGCGGCGATCACCGGATCGAGAGCGAAGACCCGCTCGGCGGTGGCAGTCGTAGCCACGATCAGTTCCGCCAGATCGACTCCGCGTAGTTCAGCAAGATCCCGAAGGGTGTAATTGACGCAGTAAGGCTCGTTCGGCCGCCCGCGGAACGGGTGCGGGGTGAGGAACGGCGCGTCGGTCTCCACCAGCATCTGCTCGACCGGCACCAGGGCGGCGGCTTCCCGCAGGTCCTTCGCGTTGCGGAACGTCGCGGTGCCCGCGAACGAGAGCACGAACCCGCGGTCGACGCAGGCGCGGGCGAACTCGGCGTCGCCGGAGAAGCAGTGGAAGATCACCGTCTCCGGGGCGCCTTCCTCGGTGAGGATGCGCAGGATGTCCTGATGCGCTTCCCGGTCGTGGATCATCAGCGGCTTCCCGCAGCGCTTGGCCAGGTCGATGTGCCAGCGGAAGGCTTCCTGCTGCGGCTGCGGCGGGGAGAAGTCCCAGTAGTAGTCCAGGCCGGTCTCGCCGACCGCGACGACGCGGTCGCGGGTGACCAGGTCCTCCAGCACCCGCTGGTCGGCTTCGGTGAAGTCCTTCGCGCGGGTGGGGTGCAGCGCGGCCGCGGCGAACACCCGGCTGTCCCAAGTGGACGCTTCGGCGGCCCAGCGGGCGGCGTCGATGTCGTCGGCGACGGTCACGACCCGGCCGATGCCCGCGGACTCGGCGCGGTCCAGCACCGCTCGCACGTCCTCGGCGCTCGTCGCGCCGCAGGCGTCCAGGTGGGTGTGCGCGTCGACCGCGGGGGCGGGCAACGCCTCCGGAACCGGCGGCCGCTGGCTTCTGTCCTTCTTGCTCACCGTCACTCCCGCGATCTGCTGCTCACCGCTGTGGCCTGCCGGTTTCCACCCTATCCGGGCAGGTGAGCCCGGGGTTCAGGCGAGGTCGGCGCGGAACAGGTCGACGTTGTAGGGGCGCCACTGCGTCATCGTGCAGTAGATCGCGGGTCGGTCCGCGGCCCACGGGTGCTGGAAACCGCCGTAGAGCGCCGGATACTCGGAGCCCGTGGTCAGCACCTCGCCTTTCGACCAGGGGCCGGTGAGTTCTTCGGCGGTGCGCAGCACGATCGCTGCGCGGTGTTCGTCCAGGTGCACCGCGAACCAGCGGCCGAAGTGGGAGTTGTACTGCACGGACAGTTCGGCGACCGGAGCGCTGAGCACGGGTGCCGCTGCGAACGGGTCGGTGCCCCAGCCGCTACCGGTCCAGTACTCGTAGGCGGCTGGTTCGAGCAGGTCGCCCTCGGGCGCGCGGGCGAGGTGTCCGGAGCCGAAGCGGCCGCTGGGCGTGCCCAGCAGGTGCACGTACCCGTCGAGCACGCCCGCGAAGGCGATCAGCTGGAACGGGTGGCCGCCCTGGTCGCGGCGGCGGAATCGGCGCAGCGCGCGTTGCCCGCGATTCGGCCAGACCGCCGTGCCGGACTTCGTCCAGGTGCTGCCGCCGTCGTCGGAGAAAGCCAGCGCGCCGTAGTTCGTTTGCCAAACGCCGGGAACTCCCCAGCGCTTCACGGACATGTAGTGCAGGTAGTTGCGTCCGCCGACGCAGATCCCCGCGGTCGGAATGATCGTGTTCTCGCGCGCCTTCGGGTCGCGGGGCAGGAATTGCCCGGCCGCGCCGTCTTCGCGCTGCACGACCCAGTCGAATTCGAGCCCGGTGTCGAGATCTTCGCTGGTCGAGCGGGCCAGCACGTTGCACCGCCAGTCCGCGTGCTTCGGCCCCGCGCCGTTGCCGCCCCACTCCGCGCCGTAGGTGTCGCCGAACGCGATCAGCACGCCGCCGCGCCCGTCGTCCCACATGATCCCGAGATCGGTCGCGGTGAAGCCGAACCTGCTGCTCGTGGCGTTGCAGGAATCTTCGCCGGTGATCCGGCCGATCCGCGTCACGCCCTGCACCCGCGCCATCTCCCCACGGTAGTGCACCCTTTCGGCTTAACCGCAAGGGAAAACCGGTTCGCTGATGATCAGAGTCACTACCGTGCGCAGCCAAAGTGATCACGCAACGGAATCGCCGGACGGTGGTGATCACGAATCGAGTCGGGTGAATCCGGAGGAGAACATGAAGCGTTCGGAGCGGCTGCGCCAGCTCGGAGTCGGCGCGCAGCTCAAGGAGATGCGGCACAACAGCGGAATGAGCACCCGGAAGGTCGCGGGCGCGCTGGGAATCTCGCCCGCGTCGGTCAATCGCAACGAGATCGGGCAGCGGGTGCCCGGACAGGACGAGATCACCGCGCTTTGCGCGCTGTACGGCGTGACCGGTGATCTCAAGAAGGCGTTGCTTCAACATGCGGCGGAATCCGCGGACACTGCGGCGTGGGTAGAGCACGGCCGGGTCACTGACGAGCTGGCGAGTCTCGTCGTACTGGAGAGCAAGGCCGTCGAGATCACTTGCGTCTCATCCGTGCTGGTCCCGGGACTTGCCCAGACCGCCGACTACTCACGCCTGGTCATCGACGGTTCCCCGGTGGAACCCGACGACATCGAGCGCCGAGTGAAGACCCGGCTGGGTCGCCAGGCCATCTTGTCGAAACCCGAGCAGCCGAAAGTCAAGCTGCTCCTGGAAGAAGGCGTCCTACGACGGACTTTGGGAGATCCACGAGTCTGGGGTGACCAGCTGGACCACCTGGTCACGCTTCAGCGCCGGGACAACGTGAGCATTCGAGTGGTCCCCTTCAGTGCCGCCGTACGACCGGCGATCAGCGGATTCACGGTGTACCAGCTGGGTGATGGGGCGCCTTACATCTTCGTGGAAACCGAGGGAGCAGGCGTGTTCGTGACAGATCCTTCTGAGGTAACGCCGTTTCTGACAACCTGTCAGGTGCTCGACCGGGCGGCGCTGAGCGAAGGTGAGTCCGTCGAGATCATCAGGAATGTCGCCGAAGGGGTCCACGTTGAGTCAGCTCATCTGGCGCACCAGCAGCCGATCCAGCCAGACCGAGTGCGTTGAGGTCGCGCTCACCGACGAGGTGGTCGCCGTCCGCGACTCGAAGGATCGCGGTGGCGGCCACTTCAGCGTCTCGCGACCGAGCTGGGGCAACTTCCTGCACCGCTTGAAGAATGGCGGCTACGACGCCTGACACCGCACGGTGGATCTCGCAAGGACCCGTGTTGAGTCAGCTCATCTGGCGCACCAGCAGCCGCTCGAGCCAGACCGCCTGCGTTGAGGTCGCGCTCACCGATGAAGTGGTCGCCGTCCGCGACTCGAAGGATCGCGGCGGCGACCACTTCGCCGTCTCCGGCGGCAAGTGGCAGAACTTCCTGCGCGACTTGAAGAACGGCCGCTACGACGGCTGAGCCCGCTCAGCGCCGCGCGGCCAGCACCGCGTTGTAGAGGTCGTTCTTGCGCAGGCCGGAGAGTTCGGCGACCTCGGCGACGGCGTCTTTGAGGCGCATCCCGTCGGCGGCGCGTTCCTCGACCTGCGGGACCAGCTCGTCGGGGTCTTGGGAGGCCGGGACGGCGCCCGCGAGCACCACGGTGATCTCGCCGCGGACGCCCTCGGCGGCCCACGACGCCAGTTCGCCGAGATCGGCCCGCTTCACCTCTTCGTAGGTCTTGGTGAGCTCCCGGCACACCGCTGCCGCGCGGTCGGTGCCGAGCACCGACGCCGCGTCGGCGAGCGTGTCGGCCAGGCGGTGCGGGGCCTCGAAGAACACGCAGGTGCGCTGCTCGGCGACCAGGCGGCCTAAGAAGCGCCGCCGCTCCCCCGGCTTGCGCGGTGGGAATCCCTCGAAGCAGAACCGATCGGACGGCAATCCGGACACCGCCAGCGCGGTCGTCACCGCGGACGGGCCGGGCAGGCACGTCACCGGCAGCCCCTCGGCGGCGCACGCGGACACCAGCCGATAGCCCGGATCGGACACGCTCGGCATCCCGGCGTCGGTGACCAGCAGCACGTTCTTGCCGTCCCGCAACGCATCGAGCAGCTGCGGAGCGCGCGCTGCTTCCACCGCCTCGTAATAGCTGATGACCTTCCCGGCCGGGTGCACGCCGAGCGAACTCGCCAGCGCACGCACGCGGCGGGTGTCCTCGGCCGCCACCACTCCCGCCGAGGACAGCGCCTCCACCAGCCGCGCCGAGGCGTCCCGCGCATCGCCGAGCGGAGTCGCGGCGAGCACCAACGTGCCCGATCCGGATTCGAGGTCCATGAGCACAACCCTACGATTCAGGTGTGAGCGTGCTCGTGCCGAACTCCGCCAAAGCCGACGACCTCGTCGGCCCCGGACAAACGCCGCCGGCGGCCGCACCCGGGACGTCCGACACCGCGCATCCGCTCACCGCGAAGCTGCCCACCGACCGGCTGCGCGGGTGGATCGTCACGCTGGTGATCACGCTGGTGGCCGCGGTCGTGCGGATCTGGGACCTCGGGCACGCGACCGACAAGGGCACGCCGGTCTTCGACGAGAAGTACTACGCGATCCAGGCGTGGCAGATGCTGCGCAACGGCGGGTACGAGGACAACCCCGGCTACGAGGTCGTCGCGCATCCGCCGGTCGGCAAGCAGCTGATCGCGATCGGCGAGTGGATCTTCGGCTACGGGCCGTTCAGCTGGCGGATCGCCGCGGCCCTCGCGGGTGTCGTGATGGTGCTGCTCGTCGTGCGGATCGGGCGGCGGCTCACCCGGTCCACGCTGCTCGGCGCGATCGCCGGGATCCTGCTGATCTGCGACGGGGTCAGCCACGTGCAGTCGCGCATCGGGATGCTGGACATCTTCCAGGCGCTGTTCGTGCTCGCCGCGTTCGCCTGCCTGCTCGCCGACCGCGACCAGATGCGGCAGCGGCTCGCGGTCGTGGTCCGCGAGGGCCGCATCGCCGAGAGCGTCTGGGGACCGCGGATCGGGTTCCGCTGGTGGCGGTTCGCGGCCGGGGTGTCGCTGGGGCTGACCTGCGGGGTGAAGTGGAACGGGATCTACTACATCGCGGCGTTCGGGCTGCTCAGCGTGCTGTGGGACGCGCTTTCCCGGCGCACCGCCGGAGTTCGCCGCCCGTGGGCGGGGGCGCTGCTGCGGGACACGGTGCCCGCGCTGGGTTCGCTGCTGGTGCTGCCGATCGCGATCTACTTCGCGGTGTGGTTCAACTGGTTCGCCAGCGAAACCGCCACCGACCGGCACGCTTCGCTGGTCGCCGACGACGTCGGGTTCGGCTGGGTGCCGGAGCCGTTCCGGTCGCTGCTGTACTACCAGGCCAACGTGCTGGACTTCCACACCCACCTGACCACCGGCAACAGCCCGCACCCGTGGGAGTCGAAGCCGTGGGCGTGGCCGATGGGCATGCGGCCGATGCTCTACTACTACGAGTCCGGACTGCCCGGCTGCGGCGAATCGGACTGCGTGCAGGCCACGATGTTGCTGGGCACTCCGGCGATGTGGTGGCTGGCGCTGCCGGTCGCGGCGTGGACGGTGTGGCGCGCGGTGACCCGGCTGGACTGGCGCTACACCGCGGTGCTGGTCGGCTACTGCGCCGGGTTCCTGCCGTGGTTCGTCAACCTCGACCGGCAGATGTACTACTTCTACGCCACGCCGATGGCGCCGTTCCTGGTGCTCGGGATCGTGCTGGTGCTCGGCGAGATCCTCGGTGCGGCGCAGGAGCACACCGAGCGCCGCAAGACGGGACTGCTGGTGGTGGCGCTCTACGTCGGGCTCGTGGTGGCGAACTTCGTGTGGTTGTGGCCGGTGCTCAACGGCGCCTCGATCACGCAGGAGCACTGGCAGGCCGAGATGTGGCTGCCGTCCTGGCGGTGACCGGGGTTCCCTGGGTGCTCCGCCCAAGTTCGTCCGGAGTGAACGGACCGTTCGTCCCAATAGACTGGGCGAACAGTCCGTTCACTCCTGGTGAAAGCGTCAGGGCAAGCTGGTGAGGGTGGCGCGGAGCGCGGCTACGGCGGCGGTGAGTTCGGACGGGTCCGCCGACAGCGGCGGGCGGAACCGCAGGGAATCCGGGCCGGACGGCAGGAAAAGCGTGCGGTGATCGGTTCGGGCCGCGGCGATCGCCCTGTTCCGGAGCTCGGGGTCGCGGAAGGTCACCGCGCACATCAGCCCGCGCCCGCGCGGGGCGGTGAGCAGACTCGGGAACTCGGCGGCCAGCTCGCGCAGCTCGGTCAGCAGCAGCGCACCGATTTCGCGGCTGCGCTCGAACAGCCCGTCCCGCTCGATGATCTCCAGGATGCGCGTGGCACGCACCATGTCCACCAGCGAACCGCCCCAGGTGGAGCTGATCCGGCTGGCTTCCCGGAAGGCGTTGTCGGCGACCTCCAGCACCCGGCGCCCGCCGAGCACCCCGCACACCTGCATCCGCTTGCCGAACGCGACCAGGTCCGGCTCGAGCCCGAGCGCCTCGTGCGCCCACGCCCCGCCGGTCAACGCGCCGGTCTGCACCTCGTCGGCGACGGTGAGCACGTCGTGTTCGCGGCACAGCTCCTGCATCGCCCGCAGGAACCGCGGCCGCAGGTGCCGGTCGCCGCCTTCGCCCTGGATCGGCTCGTAGACGAAGCACGCGACCTCGGCCCCGTACCGGCGCAGCGCGGATTCCGCGGCGTCCAGCGCGACCTTCTCCTCGGGCAGCAGTTCCGGGCTGTCCCAGCGCGGACCGGGATCGACGGCGGGGCCGGGAATCCGCGGCCAGTCGAACATCGGGTAGTCGCGGATCTTGGCCGGGTCGGTGTTGGTCAGCGACAGCGTGTACCCGCTGCGGCCGTGGAAGGCGCGCTCCAGGTGCAGCACCCGGCTGCCGCGCACGGCGAGTCCGGTGCGGGCGTTGCGCTTGGTCTTCCAGTCGAAGGCCACCTTCAGCGCGTTCTCCACCGCCAGCGTTCCGCCGTCGATGAGGAACAGCAGCGGCAGCTCCGGCACGCCCGCCACGCGGCGGAACGTCTCGGCGAACCGCGCCTGCTCGACGGTGGCGAAGTCCGGGTTGGACGGCTTGATCCGGGCCGCGCGCAGCAGCTCGGCCTCGAACTCCGCCGCGCGCAGGCCGGAGTGGCCGTGCCCGAGCGGGGCGGAGCTGAAGAACATCGTCATGTCCAGGTACTCGGTGCCGTCGCGCAGGTCGCGCAGCCGGCAGCCGTCGCCCGAGTCGAGGTCCACCACGATGTCCAGCAGGTCGCCGGTCACCTGCGCCCGCAGCGCGGGCACGGCTCCGGTCGCAGCGGTCGTCGGGGTGGTCGGGGTGGGAGTGAGAACGGCTTCCTGCTGGGTCGTCATGTCAGCCTCCTCGTTCTGCAGCCGCGGTAGCGGTCGCATCAACTACGGAAAACTATGACAACTAACGTGCGATCGCCGCAATATTCCCCGTAACATCAGCTTATTGCCGAAAGATTTTCTTCGCCTGAGCAATGGGAGCGCCGCTCACACCATCACGGGACGCCGCCGATCAAGGCCCTTCGACGGCGTGCAGCAGGTCCGCCAAGTTGCCCGCCAGGGCCTTCTGCTGCCGAGCGGTCAAGCCCGTCAGCAGCGACCGCTCCGCGGCGATCGCGCGCGGGAAGATCCCGTCGATCACCTCCTGCCCGTGCTCGGTCAGCTGCACCCGCGCGCTGCGCCGATCCCGTGCATCGGTGGAGCGCTGCACGAGGCCGCGGTCCGCGAGCTGCTGGAGGCGTTTCGTGGTCGCCGCACCGGACGAGACGGTGAGCTCGTTCAGCCGCCCCGGCGTGACCGGCCCACCGCTGCGCCGCAGCGCGCACAGCAGGTCGAACTCGGCGCGGTTGAGCCCGTCCTCGGCGATCGTGCTGTCGAGCTTGCGCCGCAGCACCGCGGCCGCGCGCAGCACCCGGCCGATCACTTCGATGCTGGCGGTGTCGACATCGGGGTGGATCCCGCTCCATTGCTCCCGGGCCGCGTCGATGAGATCCGGTGTTCGGTTCATCTCACCATCGTTTCACTAGTGAACTTTTTTGGCTAGCTTGGCAGGGTGCCGACAACCGTGCTGACCCGCAACGTCTCCGACGCCTTCCGGCTGCGCCCCGGCGGCCCGCTGGCCTGGCCCGCCGGACGCGCGTTGCTGTCGATGGCGGTCCCGCTCGGCGTGCTGCTGGACCCGCAATGA